>NZ_JCAKMY010000011.1:0-108780 GCF_059515845.1 Acinetobacter sp. CY79 | reverse complement strand
GTAAGCGTCCGCTGAACCCCACTTTTCTTATTTGCTCAATATCCCGATAGTGTCCATTATTTATTAAATGGACATTATGTTTATGGCCTTAGACACTTTTATAGACACTGAACAAACGACAGAAAGAACCCGCAGAATCTTCGCAGCTGAGTTTAAACAGTACCTGGTCGAGCTTTGCCAGCAGCCAGATACGTCAGTAGCTAAGGTTGCAATGCAACATCAGATCAATGCCAATCTGCTGCATAAATGGATTCGCCAGTCCAGATCAATGCCCCCTGCATTAAAAAGCCCATCCAGTCCACAGACCGACTTTCTTCCCATCATTCTTCACCCGACTCCAGTCAGACAAGAAGCACCTCCGCCACCTGTGCCAGAGAAGAATGCTGTCGCTCATATCAGGATTCCATTGCATAAGGAACAAGGTTCCGCACGGGATCAGATGATCGAGATCGACTGGCCGGTGGAATCGGCAAAGGAATTACTGCCTTTAATTCAGGGCTTGATCAAATGATCCGTATCGATGAAATCTGGCTTGCTACCCAGCCGATGGATATGCGTGCAGGTATGGATACTGCCATGGCTCAGGTGCTGAGAGCATTTGGCTATATCAAACCACACTGCGCCTACCTGTTCTGTAATAAACGTGGCCATCGCATGAAAGTACTGGTGCATGATGGACTGGGCATCTGGCTGTGTGCCCGGCGGTTGGAACAGGGCAAATTTCACTGGGCTCAGGTTCACCAGGGTGAAACCGTGGCGATCAGCCCGGAACAGTTACAGGCGTTAATTCAGGGTCTGCCCTGGCAGAGAATCGGCTTACAGCAGGTGGTGAATATGCTCTAAACCAAGCTCATCCATTCTGCTATTCTCCAAACGTTTTATTTACACATATTCATGATCTCAGCCATACTGCGGTCATGAATACGCTGCCTGATTTAAGCCAACTGACCCATGAACAACTGCTGGAATTTACCCGGCAGTTGGCGCTGCAGCATCAACAACTCGCAGAAGATAAACAACAATTAGATGCCAAAGTTCAACATCTTGAAGTCACGAATCAACATCTTTCCATT
Organism: Acinetobacter sp. CY79; assembly: GCF_059515845.1. Classification (NCBI taxonomy): domain Bacteria; kingdom Pseudomonadati; phylum Pseudomonadota; class Gammaproteobacteria; order Moraxellales; family Moraxellaceae; genus Acinetobacter; species Acinetobacter sp. CY79. Next base: position 107,707 of record NZ_JCAKMY010000011.1, on the reverse strand, counting down.
CTTAATCAAAAATACGAGCATGAGCTTGCGCTATTTAAACAGCATAAATTCGGCAGTAAAAACGAACATCTAAGCGCAAAACAAATCCATCTATGGGACGAAGCGGTCGAAGAAGATATTGCTGCGGTTGATCTGGAACTGGAACGGCTGAATGCAGATAAAACCAATGCAGCTGCGCAGAAAGCCCCAGTCAACAAACCTAAACGTCGACCACTGCCAGATCACCTGCCAACCCTCCGTATTGAGCATGAACCTGCATCAACCCAATGTGCTTGTGGCTGCACCTTGCGTCGTATTGGCGAAGATATCAGTGAAAAACTGAATTTCAGACCGGCACAGTTCTATAAGGAACAGCATGTGCGTGGCAAATGGGTGTGTGATCAATGTGACACACTGACCCAACAAGCAATGCCGGCCTATGTGATTGAGAAAGGAATCGCTGCACCTGAACTGCTTAGCCATGTACTGGTGTCTAAATATGCCGATCATTTACCACTGTACCGTCAACGTCAAATCTTTCTACGCGCAGGTGTTGATCTGTCCAGATCAACCTTATCTGACTGGATAGGTCGCTGTGGTGTAGAGTTAGAAGGCCTAACCGATGCATTAAGGAAGGTGATCCTACAGCAAGCGGTGATTCATGCAGATGAAACACCTGTCACCATCATGCGGATGGATGATAAAGATAAAAAACCGAAGAAAGGTTATGTCTGGGCTTATGCAACAACTCAATATAATCCAATTCAAGCCGTGATTTATGACTTTCAGGATAGCCGTTCAGGTCAGCATGCTGAAGAGTTCCTGAAAGGCTGGCAGGGTCATCTGGTCTGTGATGATTACAGTGGCTACAAAGCACGCTTTAGATCAGGTCAGGTCATTGAGGTGGGCTGCATGGCGCATGCACGTCGTAAATTCCATGAGTTGCATGTGACTGGAAAAAGTCAGATTGCAGAACAGGCTTTGTTCTTGATTCAGAAGCTCTATGCGATAGAGGCTGAAATAAGAAAAAATACCGACGGTACAGCAGAACAACGCTATAAGTACCGGCAACAGTATAGTCAAGCTGTTATGCAGCAACTGTATGAATGGCTGACACAACATCAACTTGCAGTACCCTTAAGCTCTGCAACTGCTAAAGCCATCAATTACAGCCTAAAACGTTGGGAAGCCTTAAGCCGTTATCTGGATGATGGCAATCTACCTATTTGCAATAATTGGGCAGAGAATCAAATGCGGCCTTGGGCTTTGGGGCGTAAGAACTGGTTATTTGCAGGTTCGCTGCGCAGTGGTCAGCGAGCGGCAAATATCATGACTTTAATCCAGTCAGCAAAACTGAATGGGCTGGATCCGTATGCCTATTTAAGTGATGTGCTGAAAAGGTTGCCGACACATAAAGTGACTCAAATAGAAGAATTACTGCCACACCGCTGGAAACCTGAACCCCGTTAAAACATAGCAATGGGGTTCAGCGGATGTTTACCATTTGAATGCTTAGGCTATTTATTCTTCCATATGGTAATCCGTTTGTTCTTTGGAATCTTGATTCGATTAATCTTATCTGTGATTCTACTGCCATTTAGAGCGATTGCTTATCTATTTAATGAAGTTTAATCAGCATTTAAGAATATAAACTCAAACGCTTTAAATAAAAATAAAGGTCATTAATTAATGGAAATGGAACTGTTAGCAACAACGATTTGGTTCATTATTTGGTGGCTCTATGCCCTTTATGATGTTTTTTTCTGACGCTCCCACGAGATTATTCCTGAAGAGTTATGGGGAATTAGACTTAATCCACTGATCCAGCACAGTATTAAGGTCCTTATCTTTCCACTGTATGTGCTTTATCACTGCATAGTAATTCTTTTCAAATGTATTCAATATCTGTGCTATCAAATTTTCTTTGAACTCATATTGATGAGCTTATTGAGAATTATTGGGTTAGTGCTCAAAGGAATTTTCCTGTTTCTAATACGGATATTCGCCTAAAACGACTAACCCTATACTAAACTCTTCATAATGCATGTTTCATATGGATTATGAAGAGTCTTATGATCTAACAATCAATCCTCTAAAATTGATTCAAATGCTTTTAGACGTTTGCGAATTGATAATAACTCAATGATTGTTTTCCATGATGAAACTAAATATTGGAAAGACTCACGCACTCTATTAAAAACACCCATTATTTGTTGAATTAAACCTAAGGTTAATAAACCTGCTGCGATAGCAGGAAATAAAACAAATAAGCTAAACAATACGTCTAACTGTCCGTACCAACGAGCAAACAAATTAAAATAGGCATAATGAAAATATAATTTAAAATAATTTGATCGAATATTTTTAAATAACTCTTTTAATGTCGCAGGCTCAGCTCGATCACTATGATCTTCGCCATAGACCAATTCCTTGCGATACGCCGCTTCCACTTTTTGGTTATTGAATTCAAGACCTGGTAGCTTTATACCAACCAACATCAATAATAAGGTACCAAAAACAGCCCACCCAATCGCGGCCCATACCAGTGAATATTGTAACTCCCCAATAATAGGAAGAACTGGTACTTTACTTGATAATGTAAACAACAAAGGTAAAAATGCAATTAACATTAGAATAGCACGAACAAGTTCGACTCCTAAATCTTCGACAATCGTTGCAAAACGCATAGTATCTTCTTGTACACGTTGTGATGCACCTTCAATATGTCTTAATTTATCCCAATGCGTTACATAGTATTCATTCATTGCAGTACGCCATCTAAAAATATAATGACTAGTAAAAAATGCGCTTATTACTCCACTCATTACCGAAATAGCTGCAAGTGTAATAAATGTAGTGGATTCAGCATAAAGCATGCTTACATCGCCACCACCAGTATTTAAGATCTTCTGAATAGCATCCCAAAAAGGAACATACCAAGCATTGACCGCAACACTGACTTGAACACTTAACCAAATATTAAACAGAATAAATGCTGAACCCCACACTGACCATAACTGCCAAGGGTTATTGGATTTCCATTTCCAGAACAATGCAAACAGTAACGTTGCTACGAAGAACCAGAGATAAAACCACAGGAAAGCTGGTGACCAAAATCGACTGATTCCAATAACCAGTTCCGCATCAGCATAGCCTTGTGCAAAGCCAAAATAGCTTCCCCAGCTGCTACCCCCAGCAAAGTTCCAGAGTCCAACATTGATAATAAACCACAATACTAATGAGCTAAAAAACCATTTTGGATGTGGAAAAAAAGACTTAAACATCGACTTTCGTTATCCTTAATTTTGTTATGAATACTATTTTTTGAATACTAATCCTAAAAACTTGAATCGTCTCATTTTTTTAGAAATAATTTGTTATTGGTGTTTGCTTTTATTCTACTTTCTGTATTTAGAATTCAACATCTAACTCTAATCTAAGTCTTTTCACTTCAATGCAAACTTCAGTTCAAACCGAGTCGATTGCAATGAATTGAGGCATGCACAATCAACTCATTCTCTTAAAACTAATGATCGAAACACATCAGCTCACGATGACTCAAATCAAACGCTTTAAGTACTAGATACTTCACCATCAAATCACTTCAAAATCAGATGACTTAAACATCGTGCCTATAAACTTTTTACTTTAAAACTAGATCAGAAAGCTTTTGACTGGTTTGAATGGCCAATTGATCAACCCAATGACTGTAATATGCTGAGATCCATAGTGTGATCAGGATAAAAATCCCCGAAGCTATTATCGCTGAGGTTGTATATTGAAGACCGAGACCTAATAAATAATTAAAAATAGGCACACCGACAACATACAGTATGATCAAGTGGAGTAGGTAAATAGAGAATGAAAGCTTCCCCAACCATACCAAAATCTTTTGATCTAAAATCTGGGAAAGTTTTGGACTCATCAGAATGCTATAGACAATCAGCACACCTGCAAAAAAATTGCAGTAATCATAAGTCCGCTCACCTAAAAATGCATAAAGCCATTGATAGGAAGCACTATGATTATGTGCACCAGCCAAATATAAACCACTGATTAACAATGCTATAGCACACGTTAAGCTGAGTTGCTTGCCATATAAATAATAATAGAGACCAATGACAAAACTACTGATACCGAGAAAAAAACCTTCACCTTTTAAGTACCATGCCAACAATGGTAAAAGGATCGATCCAATAAAAAATGTCACCCGACTGAACTGATAAACGTAGAGCAGTAGAAATAAGACCAAAGATCCAATCAATTCGATGTGCATTGTCCACAGCACCCAATTGACTGAGCTTTCAGCAAAGATAAATGAACCGATCGTTCCTTCATAGAGGGCAAGCTTTAAACTAATATCCTGCATGACATACGTCTGAAACCAACCATTCATTTGACTACTGTCAACATGAATAGTTTGAAATACTGCCCAAATGATCAAACACGAGATGACAGCAGGTATAGCCAAACGTGGATAGCGCTTGATCACCATACTTTTGATTTTTGCTTCAGCTTGTTCAGGCTTTCTTAAAATAGCGTAAGACAATACAAAGCCACTCAGCACAAAAAAAAGAAATACGGCTGCTGTGCCTGAGTACCAAAATGCAAATGGAGAATGATGAATAAAGGATTGCCATGTAGACGTTGAAACTTCAGCAGGATTAAAATGATGCAAAAATGGAAAAAAACTTAGACTTAAATGGGAAAATACCACAGCCAAGCATGCTAATCCTCGAATGCTTTCAGCCGAATTAAGTTTGACCATAAAGCTAAATTTTCCTATCTATTTTGAATAATGATGATTTGAATATTTACATCTGACAAGGTGAATTTAAATTATTCAATCCGAACAATCTGGCCAGATTCATCATGATATACCGTCACAATTTTCTGCTGACGTGAGCGATGAATTTGTTCGGCTGACAGTTCAAAATGTTCTGCATAATCCGTAATCCCTTTGACTTGAACGTATTTGATTGACTTGGCTGGAATAAAGTTACTCCATAACCACAGCATCAAAGCACATGCCAAAATGGCCACAAAACCATTTTCAAGTACACTCCAAAACACATGCATGATTTGATTGACCAGTTGATGATTATGCTGATCAAACACCCCCAATGAAACCATCAAGGGTTGCCATAATAATAACCATCCTGCCCAAAGCAACACTGTGGTCGTGGTGCTCAAGCATCGTTGTTGCCAAGGCAACTGATCTCGGATATCAATAATGATGGAATGAATATTCACAATGCATCTCTTCAATTAGCTGTCATTACGAACACCACGGTCGGGACTGACCCAACGTGCACGTGTGTGATCTTTGCGTAATAACACTTTAGGCATCGCGACAATCGTGGCTGATACGGTAATCATCCAAAACAGGAATGGATACCAAATCATCCAAAAATAGTTTTTTGCTAGCCCTTTTTCATATCGACTGTCCATCCACATGCTAATTGCAAACTGGAATAAACACGTCGCCCCGATAAAAATCCCTGTGCCATACGGCAAAAATGGTGAACTAACCTCTGGAAACCCAACGGCTGGCAATAACCAACTGAGAATCCACAGAATCACCAAAAATAACATCAGATAAGACCAAACCAAGGTCAAGCTCATTTCGAGTAACAATGGCCATAAAAAATTCAATTTCGGTTTAAACAGCACATCTATGTTTTTAGTGAGGACTTGTGCCCCACCCATTGCCCAGCGCAGGCGTTGTTTCCATAATCCCGTAATCGTTTCAGGCATCAGCACCCAAACAATGGCATTCGGTTCAAACTCAATATCCCACCCTGCACGTTGCAGTTTCCATGAAATATCGATGTCTTCTGTCAGCATATTGGGTGACCAGTAACCCACTTCATGTACTGCACTTTTACGAAAAGCGGTAATTGCCCCCGATACCGTAAAGAGTCGTCCAAATGTCCGTTGCGCACGTTTGATCATACCAATAATCGATGAGAATTCACCCACTTGCACACGACCAAGTAAAGTAGATCGATTGCGAATGCGCGGATTTCCCGTCACAGCAGCCACTGTTGGATGATGTTGAAAATGACGAATCATCCACTGAGCTGCATGTGGATCCAGTAAAGCATCACCATCTATCCCCAATAAATATTCCGCTTCAGTCACCAAACTGCCTGCTTGTAGTGCCATGGCCTTGCCCTGGTTTTCGGCCAAATGAACGACTCGCAGATTTTGAAAGCGCACGCTCATACGATCTAACACAGCACCTGTATGATCCGAACTGCCATCATTAATGGCGATCACTTCAAAATTCGGATACTTCAATTTTAAGGCTTGCCCAATGGTTTCTTCTGCGTTGTCTCCCTCATTAAAACAAGGCACCAATACCGCAACCAAAGGATAATCCTGAAGCGATGGAGGCAAATCAAAAGCAGGCTCTTTACGCTCACGAATACAAAAAATCAACGCTCCGATCATCCAAAGATACGACATAAACAATGGATAATAGAAGATGAAGTTCAATATCGACTGCCAAAGATTTTGAAATGTGTGCATGTATCAAGGTTGCCTTAAGGGATCAAACCAGCAGGTTTGGTATCAAATACCGCTTTCAGTATTTTTGGGTTAGGATGATCATCGAACGGGTTGTCTGGATAATACCCAACATGCAATGCACCTTGTTGATAAAGTGCCTTAAAGGTCTCTGCCATTTCTTCGGATGACACTTTTTTGTTGTTTCTCCAATCCACTGCCTGAATTTCAAAGACCGTTTTTTTCAAACCATTTGGATATTTTGACACACGGCTGACCAAGTCTCTAAAAAACTTCTCTTTATCTTCAACCTGTTCCATATAAGGCATCGCCATAATCGCAGTGAAATCATAGTGATCAAGTGAGCGTTCTAAAGACTGCGCATACCAATTTTCAGCATAAGCAGATAATGCCACTTGAGCATACATATTTCGCGCCGTCATGAGGAACGGTTGGTAATAACGAATTTCTTCTGCCAACTCCATTGAAAAATCATCAATGGTTTGTGTCTTAAAAGCAGTCCACTTTTGTAGTTTTTTATCATCCGCACGGATATCTGCCAAGTTCGCAGGTAGGCCCGCTTTTTGATAGGCTTTGAGTGCGTCGTGACTGGCATCTTCATAATCCGACATGGTCGCATCATCATGGAAAATCACGCCATTAAATGAAGAGGATTTTGCCAAGTCTTGATAAATCCCTTTAATCATCATCTGAGCAGGTTTCGAGTACGGGCTTAAACGGTGATAGCCCATATTTAAGTGCTTGCCCTTCGCTGTGTGCTGCGTTTTGACAATATTCTTAGAAACTGGATTAGTTTTGGGTAATTCCCATGCATAAACGGGCATCCATGCATAAACACGACTGACTTGAGTACGCGTTTGAATCTGCCAACTCACACGGTTAAATAAGTCTTCGCGCATGGGAATAAAACGATTTGGGAAATAAACCAAATCTGCTGAACCATTGCCATCAGGATCAGAGAAAGCTTGTAAATAGACCGTGTTGACATTCATCGCTTCTATACGATCCAACAGCATACCTAAGTTTCGCTCTTGCTGTTTCGGATCAGGATCGTAAATATAATCTAAATCAACATGCATTACTTTTTGCGGGCGATGATGATCAGTCCACTGTTGTTGGCGAGCATGAATTTCTTTTTCTAAATCACTAGGTGTCGTGTCATTTTGAATTAAAATTCGGTTCAACTGCCCTTTTAACTGATGCTTATGACCACCCAAATCATCCAGCGTTAAACTCAATGGCATCCCTGCTTGTTGTGCCAATTCAACCGTTTTTTGGTTATAGCGACCATAAGGCCAAACCATTGCCCGCGGAGCTTTCAGTCCATACTTTTTAAATAATTGATTATTTTTAATCAAATCCTGTTGAATACGTTGTGTATACTGACGGTCTGATTCATAGCTACGCGTCGCACGATCATATAATCGAGTGGTTGCGGCTGGCTGAGTATTGCCCTGTGGATTGCCTAAAATACCATGATGTAAATCATAGCTATGACTTCCAATTTCAACCAAACCACTTTTCTGAAGTTGTTGTAGCTGTGTCCAACTCAGCATTCGTTCACGAGCAACAGCTTCATCACCAAACTTGACTTTTTGCTGACCCGTTGGCTCTAACCATGCCCCCACAATTGATAAAAGCGCAGGAATCTTTCGCTGTTCTAAAATCGGAAAAACAGTATCGTAGAAAGATGCATAACCATCATCAAAAGTCAGTAACACTGATTTCTGACCCAGTTTTTTCTGTCCAGACTGCGCAGCGATAACCTGATCAACACTGACAAAATGATAGCCATTTTTAGACAACCAATCTAAATGCGATTTAAATTGTGTGGCAGTTACTGCGTAATTCGGTATAAGACTATTTTTATTTTGAGTCACTTCATGATAGGACAAAACAGTTAACTGTTTTAAATCATCACTCTGAAGTTTGTCAGGATTCTTTCCTTTTGCCAGCACAGACGATGTCGAGAAGGCACTTAAACACGATATTGCAATCATGGCAGTCAGAGAAAAAATACGAGATGTCATAACATTAACCCTATTGCCATTTACATGGATTGCAAAAGCTCATTTGATCATTCAATTATAAACACGGATAACTCAATTATCTGAATAAAAATTAAGAAAATCAAAAGCTAAAATGGCTTTGAAGAAACAGAGAGAAGTAAGAAAACAAACTTAAATAAAACTATGACCAAAATAAGTTGGGCATTTAAACACTATTCCAGTATTTCTTCTGTGAATAAATGTAGCTTTAATCAGTCTAAATCCTTCATTAATCGAAAATTTCCGCTATTATTTTACTGTTTCTGACTAAAATACAAGCACTCTCACAAGACATCTAAAATTCTAAAACACTTCATCAACACTCAACATGTGATATGAACCCTTTCATCATGATCACGACGATCACTAAGTACCTTTAGCATTAAACCAATATTAAAAAAGCCCTCAAACTTGAGAGCTTTTCATCAATAGATCAGTCTTTAAAATGACTCACCTATCAATCATTAATCACGCGTTTTAACGTCATATAATTCAATTTCAAAAATTAAGTTCGAGTTAGCCGGGATGATATTGCCCATTTTGCGTTCGCCATAAGCCAAGTGAGCAGGTACGATGAGTTTACGCTTCCCCCCCACTTTCATACCGATAATGCCTTGATCCCAACCTTTAATTACACGACCAGTACCAATCACCGTTTCAAAGTAATTGCCACGGTCGAGTGAAGAATCGAATTTAGTGCCATCTTCTAACCAACCTGTGTAATGTGTCGTAATCAAAGCACCTTTCACCGCTTCTTTACCTTCACCTACAACCAGATCAATCACTTCTAATTCAGCAGTCATTTCAAATATCCAAAATCAATTTTTTCAATACGGGCATTATAAACGTTTTAAAGGACTTCTATATTGAATCATTGCAAAAATACGATCTGAACTTTTAAAAGTTCTATTGCAAAATTCCACAATGAAAAAGGATGCTCATTCAGCATCCTTTTGAATTCGTTGATTCAGTGTTATTGCAACTGAGTCCACTCAATTTCAGCTTGTGCATTATCACCAATCAATGTCCATTCACCATCCATGACATTGAGTTGAAGTTGCATCGTACGCTGACATAAGTCTTGGATTTGAGCAGTGGTCTTTTCACTTAACTGCCAAACTCGGACATTTTTCATGGTTTTCAGTTTGCTGTTGCGTTTATACCATTCATCCACACTTGAACCATACGTCATGACAGCGACTTCTTTACAACGTGCACTGGCTTTCTTGACTTTATCTTCATCTGGTGCGCCGACTTCAATCCACCTTTCCAATTGACCTGTCAGGTCTTTTTGCCAAAGTGCAGGTTCATCCGTTTCAAATAAATCTTTGGTGAACTCTAAACGTTCATGAGCAAAACGTGCATAAGCCAAGACACGCACCATTAAGCGTTCAATCGTTTCAGAAGGATGTAATGCCATTGTCAGTTGATAGTCACCGTATTGGTGAAGATCCATATTGGCAATATTCAAATCTGCCTTATAAATTGTAGCTTTAAGCGCCATAAAAGAGTCCTCAAATTTGGCGCTAGCATATAAGATTTTGGCTAAAATTACTTTTATTTTTCAGCAGAATCGATACGGCAAGTTAAAATAGCAGTTTCAAGCTCAACCCAATCTCGATCATATTGGGTAATCACTTCAATACGATTATCGATATTTTCTTCACCTGACTTATAATTCAACTGGTCAGGGTTAAAGTTAAAAGTCATCCAATCTTGATTGGTATTAAAAATTCCCTTAATTCTGATCCAGTCTTTTTGGTCGCATAAAACATCCAAAAGATCATAAAAATCAAATTGCCAACGCTTCGAAAATTTCCAACCTGCTACAGTATAGCCCTGTGCAGTTTCTACATAATGATAAGGAAGCTGTTTGATTTCTGCTAAAACTTTGCCTTCTGGAACACTACGTTGAATTTGGATCAAGGGCTGAATTTTGCGTTGAATCCCATTGAAGGTGATATCAATTTTTTGTAGGTCTACATGACCTAAATCTACTTTGAGCCACTGCTGTACATATGCCACATATTCATCTTGTAATTTAATTAATGCTATTTCATCCACATCATTCATTTGGTTGGCATGAGAAATCACCACGATTTGTGCGACCTTTAACTGATCTTGATAAAGATGTTGTTGCGTCCATTCAGCATCATGCAGACGTGAACCATCGATAACCGTGATCAAGGCACGCATATCAATTAAACCTTGCCAATGCGGTTCAGTTAATTGTTCTAAAAGCTGAGTAGGATGCCCTAATCCTGTTGGCTCTATAAACAACCGATCAGGCTTCGATTCTTGGATGAGTCTTGATAATGCAATTTGCATCGGCAATTGGCTGGTACAACACAGACAACCGCCAAGTAATTCTTTGACTTGATAGCCTTCAGATTGAGGCAATAATTGTTGATCCACACCAATTTGACCAAACTCATTCATGAGTACAGCCCAAGTTTCACCTTCAGGCTTTTGAGCCAACAATTGTTGCAACAGTGTCGTTTTACCTGCACCGAGGAATCCAGAAATGATATGGGTTTTAACTTGAGTTTGATGAATCAGTTTCAAAATAATCTCGAATAATCACGATGTAGACAATAGATAGGAATTAAATATAAAGATGCATTGCATAAGTAATTATTGTTTAACTTTAGATGAGGAAATACAAGTATTAGAATAATCCAATCAATAAACGGCGAATTAAATGATATCAACCCACTGATTTAATGAAGCATTTACAAAGATTTATTGATATTATTTCAGTTGTAAGTTTCGTTTTATATATCTAAAAAATAAATTAATTAAGAGGAAATTATTCATAACTTCAATTTTGAATATTCACTATTTAAAAACAAAGTGTTCATTCTAAGTAAAAATATCGATCAAATATTAAACAATAATTCATATTTTCATACATTTTTAAGCCCTTAAATAGCGATTTTATGAACAAAAGAAAAACAAAAATGCAGGCTTTGTAAGGCTGTTGTTACTCGTAGTGTTACGCTTTGTTGATTTCATTGCCCTGATTGAATTATGGGCTTAGCATGATTTTCGTTACTTCAATTTGTGTTAGCCGATTGCTACAGCGAGCACATTGATAATTTTTTAACACTTCAGTGTGAACCTGTGTATACGATGATATGCACGCCTAAGTTCAACACGTTATGATTAAATGAATAAGGATGCCACCATGAAATTAGTTAAAACTTTACTTGCAACGACATTAGCTTTCACTGCGTTCTCTACTTTTGCAGCAACAGTAAAAGAGGACGCTAAGGATAAAGATAAAGAGAACGAAAGCATTGTGATTGCGTCATCTCAAGAAAATCCAGTGAACTCTGAAGCACCTGCAGCAAGCCCATCTTCTGCACAACCTACTACAGATATTGCTGCTGAAGAGCCAACAGTTAGCCCTTCGACTACACAACCTGCTCAATAAGGTTAAGTAAATCGATTAAAGCGTCAATCCACTTGGCGCATCAATAATATGGAATATTGATCTATATGAGGCTGATTTTCAATTCTTCTATTGAGACTAGCCTTTATTCGGATCATTCAAGGATGAATATTTAAAAGTAAATTTATTCTGTACTCACTTATAAAGAGATAGCGTTTTTTAACCCTATCTCTTTTTTATTTCTGGCCTTCACCATCGAAAGTGAATCGTTATTTTTTGATTTAAGTTGCAAATTTTATCTGAATTTAAAAATAAAAATTATATTTAAATCCTTATTAATATTACATTTACGAGTAAAATCTTTAAACCAACTATTCAAAAAATTTGCAACAGAGTTTTTGAAACATTAACCTGTGTGTTTGTAGTGAATTGGAAACCAGCCTAGACTTTTTTCATCCAATAAAATATAAAGCCAACTACATCACACTTTTGCGTTTAATTTATTCTTTTTTTTGTTGTAGAGACAATAATAATGAAACTTAAAAATTTAGCCCTTAGTGGTTTACTTGCCATTTCACTTGTTGGCTGTGCTAAACCGTTACCTGCCGATAAAGTTGCTTACGCTGGTACTTGGACCAGTGCTGATAGCCGTGTCAATATTACGATTACACCAGAAGGTCGTGTTGAATATAGTAATAAACAACCTGGTAAAAGCTCTTCTGTATCAGCACCGATCAAATCCTTCAATGGTGATAACTTCGATGCAGGTATAGGGCCATTAACCACAGCATTCAAAGTCAATCAGCCTCCCAAACAAGATCAACAAGGCAATTGGTTTATGATTATTGATGGTCATACTTTGGCTAAAGTTCAATAAGATATTGATTCTTGAAAATCAATGGACACCGCTCCAAATTAAAGTCTAAAAAGCATTGACTGCTGTGTTTTATAGCCTTTATAAAAGTAAATGTGTTCAGTTAAAAGCTAAAATTTGAGCTATAAAAAAGATCTCTGTCGAGATCTTTTTTATTGTTATCAGCATCAATTGAAATTTAAACTGATTTTTTATAAATGCTACATGAAGGGTGGTGATTTTCACTCAAACGTGCGATTTTTCGATGTTCTGCTGCTTCAAAGCGGCAACGCTTCCAATCATTATCTAAATTTAAACTTGGAATCTGTTTCGGCTTTCCATGTTCATCGACTGCAACCATCGTAAAGTAGCAACTATTGGTATGTCGAACTGTTCGTTTTTGAATGTTTTGTGCTTCAACTCGGATACCAATTTCCATTGATGTACGACCAACATGATTGACGCTTGCAAGAAATGTGACTAACTCACCGACATGAATAGGCTCTTTAAAATTCACTTTATCTACAGATAAAGTCACCACATACGAACCTGAATAACGACTGGCACATGCATAAGCCACTTGATCAAGTAGCTTTAAAATGGTTCCACCATGCACATTTCCAGAAAAGTTGGCCATATCTGGAGTCATCAAAACAGACATCGTTAATTCGGATTGATCATCTGTTAGAGGCATAGTTTGATCGAGTGAAGACATATATTTTGAACCAATAAATGACGTGAAAAGATATATTTCTATTATATCTTTATTTTGCACAAACTTTGTTTAATTCAACGTTTAAAATTGTGCAAAATCGTTGATTTGTAAAATTAATCTTTAAATTAATAGCGATCAATTTTAAAACGGCTTTGAACATCAAAAAACTGGATATTGAACGAATCCTTTGAAACTTAGCAAGATAAAGTTGTTGATGACATTAGCTATCGCTTTCAACGAGTCTCATCATTTCAGCAGAGATATTATTGAAATGGAGTGCTTCTTGAAGCGAGCAATCATATTGAATTTGATACGTTTGATCAGCGTTAATCTCTACAATAACAAATACCATATCAGGCTTATTTGATAACTGAACCTTTTGCCCAACTGAAAATAAAGACATGAATTTCCTCTATTAATTATATTTTATCTTAAAGTGCCAAACATAAATTATTATTTCGGATCATGCCTATTATATTAAAATTGACCGATAAGTAAATTTAAAACGATGATTTACTAAGAGATAATAGTTATCAAACAATACTCAATAAGGATCATTCTGATTATATTTAATCCTTCTTTAAAAGAATAAAATAAGGAATACTTTCTAAATTATTCTACTTGCACGGAAAATTGTTGTGCTTTTTCAGCTTTTTTTGATTGCACTAGAACCTCGATGCGATTTAACTTTTGCTCCGTAGCTACTGCCCCAGCTTGTATGGTCGTTTCACGTCCCTTGACATCAAAAATATGGATTTTTTCACGTAGGTCGGGTTGTATGATGATATCTGCATTTTTGAGTTCTTCTGCAGCAAGTCGATTTTGCATAATATTTATATTTTGGTTAAACATACCCCATACATTACTCGTTTCAGTGTGAATGGGTTGAGCCAAGATATCGACGGCGATAATAATATCAGCACCTAAATCTCGTGCGACATTAACAGGTACAGGACTCACCAATCCACCATCTACATAATCTCGACCTGATATATTGACTGGAACGAACATACTTGGGATTGAAATAGAAGCACGCACTGCCTGACCAGCACTCCCCTTATTAAAGATCACTTTATTGCCGTGTTTAAGTTCTGTTGCAACGACATACATAGGAATTTTCATATCTTCCAACAGCTTTTGATCCACTTGTTCATTAACGTAACTTTCGACTTTCGATCCATCAAAGAATCCTTGAAGTCCAATATTAAACTCTCGTACGTCATTCACTTGCAGATTTAAAGCGATATCTCTCAACTGTTGAGCTGTTTTACCACTGGCATAGATTGAACCTGCAATGCTCCCTGCACTTGTACCTACAATAAAATCTGGGTGAATTCCATTTTTTTCTAATACTTCAATCACACCAATATGAGCATAGCCACGTGCACCACCACTTCCTAACACTAATGCAATGACAGGCTTTGTATTTTTTTTGTTTTTAAAAATGTTGTAGTCCAAGTCTGACCTTGCTTCTGTGCTTACATTTTGCTGAAGCAGTTGAGTCGATCGTTGACTAGGCTTTATATTATTTGGTTGGCATGCAACCAAAGCAAAACTTGTGAACAACGCCATTAATGTTAAAAACTTCATATGTAAACAAAAGCAATAGATGATCGAGTCTATCAAAGCATAACATTGCGATAAACTTTGTATGAATTATTTATGACAATTCGACATTGATGTCTTAAATGTGGAGATTTAAGTCTCATTTTATGCTTTCTTGTTTTAGTCTCACAGACTGCGTTAAATCATCAAAACTTACATCCCTTAAATCAAAAAAGCCCTATCGAAATAGGGCTCATTAAAATCAATAAATCAATCAAATTAGCTAAAGAATTTAAGGATCATTTGAATCACTGTAGCATTAATAATATCTACGAAAAATGCTCCACATAGAGGAACAATCAAGAATGCCTTATGCGATGGACCATACATATTGGTGATGGCTTGCATATTTGCAACAGCAGTAGGAGTAGCTCCCATACCAAAACCACAATGACCTGCAGCAAGCACTGAAGCATCGTAATTTCTACCCATTACGCGGAAAGTCACAAATGCAGCATAAAGTGCCATAGTTAAAGTTTGTGCACCCAAGATTACAACTAATGGACCAGCAAGATCAGCTAATTGCCATAGCTTTAAAGATAATAATGCCATCGCTAAATATAAAGATAATGAGGCATTACCAAATACATCAATAGCACGATCGAAAATTGTAACCTTAAGAACGCTCTCAAGAATGTTACGTAAAATCACACCACCAGCCAATGCCCATACGAAAGTTGGTAATTCAAACCAAGTCCCTTTACTAAAACCTGTCATGAACTCAGCAAATGCTAAACATGCTGCAAATAGACCTAAAGTCGTAATCGCATTATCAGCTGTAATAAGACGAACTTGATTGCGATTTTCAAAGGCTACAAATTCGGTTTGCTCATTTAAAGACGTCGAAGGATCATTATTTAAATCAGTTTGTCCAACAGTTCCTGGGGTGGTGATTTTGTATTTATTGATTAAAAGTTTAGCTAATGGACCACCAATAATACCACCGATGATTAAGCCGAATGTCGCACTCGCCATACCTAATGCTAGCGCACCTTGAATGCCGTGCTCAACTTCAAGAATTTCTCCCCAAGCACCCGCTGTACCATGACCACCAGTTAACGTAATTGAACCAGCAATTAAACCGATTAAAGGGTCAATTCCAAGTAAAGTCGCTAAACTGATACCAACAGCATTTTGCACAATGATAAAAGATGCAACACAAACTAAGAAAATGACTAATCCCATACCGCCTTCTTTAAGCTTTGCGAAGTTAGCGCTAAGACCAATCGAAGCAAAGAAGATCAACATGAAACTTGTTTGTAATACTGAACTAGTGGTGATGCTATATCCCCACAGATTATGCACAATTAAAGAAGCAACAGCTGCGACCAAACCACCAGCAACAGGCTCAGGAATATTATATTTTTTTAGAAAATTGATATTATTTACTAGGAAACGACCAAGTAATAAGACGATTACCGCTGCAATGAGCGTGTAAAAAGCGTTAAAAGTTATTTCCATCATTAATACTCATCAAATACAACGTGAAATTTTTAATGTCATGCTTATTTTTTTAATTAGCAAGATGATTCAAACGATATCCAATTTCCAAAAGATTTAACTTGAGAATACCTAAAAGTCAAACCTATTCCATGATCAAAACGATTATAGACACCATCGTTGTTGACCTTATCTTAATTGCGGATATGACTTAGATTCAATTATGTTAATAAAAAACATACAGACATTAAAACAAACAAGTTTAAAAATAAAATCGCAAGCCTGCCTAATAATAATCCAAATTGGATACATTGATTCCTCTGAACATCCCTTAACCTTAGACTTTAGAATCAAAGTTTTGAAATACGAGAGGCGAGCATTTCGAATACTAGGCGGTGATTATGCACTTTTTTTTATAAATGTCTTTACTTTCGTTTATTAATTAGCCATATTTTTTATCGACTTTAGTCTTATACCTACTCTTTTAAATAATAAAAACTCATATCTAAATAACCCGAATCCTGCTTAAGGAAATGAGATCATTCATCTTGAGACTTATCCATCATTTTGAGCATAAAAAAGTCTATGCTTTGGTCTGATAACACTAAAAACTAATCATAAAATTACATTTAGCTTATGGTTTTAAAGAAAAATCCTTATCCGCGATTCGGGTTAAATAATAAAAAAACCGAGGTATAAACCTCGGTCTTAATTTCTATGTATTTAATCAATTAGAAGTTGTATTTAGCCATTAAGCCAACACGATTGTCCTTAAATGACTGTCCAGCAAATGTTTCACGTTTACCATTGACGTATTCAACACCAAGATCGATTGGTTTAACAGGTGTATAAATTAAGTTCGCCCAAGCTTGTTGAACCTTCTCATTTGCTGATGTGTTTAATGACGCATATTCTGTGCCATCATCTGCAAATACCGCACCGTAAGCTAGAGTTGTACGTAATTTAGGTGAAATTTTATAGGTTCCACCCAATTGTACACCAATCGCTTCGTTTTGCTCGATATCATTATTATCATCAATTACATATGCCGAATTAGAGCCATATAGATAGTTACTATTGCCTTTAACATATGAAACATCTGCAGACACTTTAAGAGGGTCAGAAACCTGGTAGTTTGCACCAGCGGCTACACCAAAACCAATCGCGTCATCAGCAGATTCAGCTTTATAATGTTCGATTAAAGCACGTGCAGAAGCAGAACCTTTTCCTTCTGCAAAACCTTGAGTCACTTTTGCTGTTAAATTTGGCAAGCTATATTTTAAATTCGTGCCAGAAGAATTACCTTCTTCTGCTGAAACAAGTAATTGAGTTTGTGGTGCAAGTTTATGTGCATAACGCACTTGGGGAATACGAGTCGTACCACCGCCTACGTTAGTACCAAAATCAATCATCTCAGGTGCATGATTCGACAAGAAATTAGATGTTGTTTGACCAAATAACCAATTGTTGAGCGTTAAATACGCGTGACGTACACGAAACTGTTCGCCATCACCGCCTGCAAAGTCAGCTTCAATTTTACCACCAACATCTGCACCTTCTACGTTGGTTTTAAAATCAAGTCCAATACGTGTTGTTTTAGCAGTAGCGCGTAATTTATCTTGCGCATCTTCTTTACTCGTATGTACTGAGTTAAAATCGTTATTAGCACCTTCAATGATATAATTCGCATCTCCACGAACAAAACCATATACAGTAACATCAGCACCTGCTTTAGTTTTCGCTTTAATTACTGTTGCAGCAGGTTGAGATGCAACTTCAGCTAATGTGACTTGTTGTCTTTGTTGAACTTGTTGCTGTTGGTTAACCAAAGCTTTTAGCGCTTCAATTTCTTGACGTAATTGTTGGATTTCTTCTTTTTCTGTCGCTGCATGTACAGAACCCATCATTACAGTTGTTACTGCAATAGCTAAACCTTGTTTAAAAAAAGTGCGACTCATTTGGTTCTCCAATGTTTTAATGTGCATCCGTGCATTTGATTATTCTTGATCACAAACACTTAAAATGTTTATCCCAGGCAACAATAATCTATCAAACCAACGCACTACTCTGCATTAAACCGATAAGTAATAAAAGTAAAAATTATAAGTAACATAATGTGTATCAACACATGACCTAATCTAACAAGTTCTTCACAATTTTCAAATAACTTTTGTCAAATCAGACCATAAACTCAAGCATATTTTATGATTATCATTTCAAATAACTTGATATATCTGTATGTTAATTCAAGCTTTATGCACAAAATTTAGTCGCATTAGACCATAGTCTATATAGTAAATTATTCAAGAATAACAAACCAATAAGGAAATATTTATATGAATCAAGAACAGATTAAATATGTTGATGACGCTATTACCAAACGACAATCTATTCGTGCTTTTCTTGATAAACAAGTCCCAATCCAAACCATTAAAGATATTTTAAAGGTGGCTTCAAGAGCACCCTCTGGAACCAATACTCAACCATGGAAGGTTTATGTGGTTACAGGAAATAAGCGTGCTGAACTTATTCAAAATGTATGTGCTGCCCAAGTTGCGGTCTTTCAAAAACCTGAACTCAAAAAGCACCATACTGAATCATTCGCTTATTATCCCGAAACGTGGATCTCACCTTATATTGATCGTCGTCGTGCCAATGGTTGGGGTTTGTATGGCTTGCTGAATATCCAAAAGGGAGATAAAGAGAAAATGGCAGCTCAACAGTTGCGAAATTTTCAACTCTTTGATGCACCAGTCGGTCTTTTCTTTACTTTAGATAAAGCCATGGGCATCGGCTCAAAGATGGATATTGCCATGTTGATTCAAAATGTAATGATCGCAGCCAAAGCTCGCGGTTTGGATACTTGTGCTCAAGTAGCATGGAATCACTTCCATGGAATTGTACTGAATGTTTTAGGTGCTCCTGAAAACGAAGAACTGGTCTGCGGTATGGCTTTAGGCTATGCAGATCCTCATCACATTGTGAATAGCTTTATTACCCCGCGTGAGCCTGTTGAAAATTTTACTGTTTTTTTAGATTGACAATTTTTTTAGATGTATTGAAGCGCTACTTCCGATTCTAAGGATGAGGTTGAATGACTCAATTCGTGATAACAATTCAATTCATACTCACTGCTTAAAACCACCAAATACCCATCCTAATTTTAAGATCAGCGTTTTATTCAATCTTAAACAGCGATTGGTTTTAAGCACTTTCCATCTGTGCGATTTTACATAATTTTAAAACAGCAATCAGCCCACCACAGGTGAAGATTAACATAAGCACCCCCATATTCATCAACGGTGTAGCTGTTAAGAAGTTGAGAACCACACCACCCAGCAACCCTAGCGAAAACTGCATGCTTCCCATAATTGCACTTGCTGTCCCTGCACGCGCCCCCTGCTTAGCCATCGCCAATGCCATCGAATTTGGCCCTGTAAAACCAATGCCTGACACTGTCATAAATAATCCAATCATCACGATGACCAATGAAGGATCGTTCAGCCAACTGACTAAAAATAACATTGCAGATCCAAGCACTTGTATGGCGCCACCAATCTGCAAACGGCGATAAATACTTAACTTATTGGCTAAGCGTTTATTCAATGAAGATAAAATAATGATTCCTAAAGCATTGAAACCGAACAGAACAGCAAACAACTGCCGATCAATACTGAACTGATCCATAAACACTGCAGGAGCTGAGCTGATATAGCAAAACAAAGCTGCACCTGTTAAGCATCCAGCCCACATCGGTAATCTAAAACTTTTGTCTTGAAAAATAGCAGAATAAAGTAGGATCACCTGCTTAAAATTTAGCTTTAAACGGCGCTCCACGGGCAATGTTTCATCAAACCAGATATGGACACAGATTAGACAAAATAAACCAATTATGGCAAGCACGATGAACACCGCTTGCCATGGGAAAATATATAAGACAAACGCCCCTAATAGTGGTGCAACAATGGGGGCTAATCCCATCACCATCATCATATTTGCAAAGGCTTGGGCAGATGCATTTAAATCTAATTTATCTCGAATCGCAGCACGTGCCATTACCACACCGACGCAGCCACCCAAAGCCTGTAGCACTCGTGCAGCAATCAATGACCAATCATCTGGTGCGAATGCACAGAGTAAGCTCGCGAATGTATATAAAGCCATGCCGAAATAAAGTGGCTTCTTGCGCCCAATCCGATCACTCAATGGCCCATAAATGAGCTGACCGACAGCGAGTCCAAAGAAATAAGCAGGCAAAGTATTGGCGATCTGCTGAGTCGTTACCTCAAAATAATCTGCCATTTCAGGTAATGCAGGCAAATACATATCAATGGACAACGGACCCAAAGAGGTAAAGAGTGCCAGTAGTACAATCCATTGCATGGAATATTGTTTTTGTTGACTATTTTCTGTCATTTGGCATTTTCATTTTGTTGATGACTTTGTGATGAGTGTATACTGATCTAAAAATATTTTATGCTTGTTATAAGTGAATATTCACCAATTATTCATACTATAATGTGCTCAATAAACTAAATGCACGAACAAGAAGGATTGGGGTTTGAATACTTGGTTGATGCAACTTAAAAAAGCAACCTATAACACTTCCATGATGTATAGCCTGCGAATGATTATTGCATTTTCAGGGACTGCCTTTATCCCCTACTTATTGGGTCAGCAAATAATGACTATTCCCTTAACATTGGGTGTGGTTGCAGCAGGTTTAAGTGATATTGATGACCGATTCTCGGTCAGAATCATGAACTTGATTTATACCTATATTGGTTTTTTTATTAGTGCTTCAGCAGTTCAACTGTTATTTCCTTATCCAATCGCCTTTGCCATTGGCTTAATTGGTGCATGCATTGGTTTGATTCTGCTTGGATCCTTAGGTCGACGTTATGCCACCATTTCCTATGGTTGTCTGGTCATTTCCGTATACACCATGCTCGGTGTCGATTTATTCGATGACTGGTATATGCAACCTTTGCTACTGGTTGTCGGAGCAATTTGGTATGGCATCATCGCGACCATTAGTTTTTTGATTTTTCCTGCACGCGAAGTTCAAGATCAACTTGCCAAAAGCTATTCATCTTTAGGTGACTTCTTATTTGCTAAATCAAATCTCTTTGATGTAGACATGACAGCAAACAGCTATCAAAAAAGTATGATTAGCCTATCGCTTGAAAATGGTAAGCTGGTTGAAATCTTTAACGGCATGCGTACCACCTTATTAACCCGACTTAAAGGTGACCGAGGTCAAAGTGATACACGTCGAAGTTTACAATATTATTTCGTTGCTCAAGACATTCATGAACGTGCAGATTCAGCGCACATTGATTACCAAATCTTGGCGAAAGTTTTTGAGCACAGTGATATTCTATTCCGCTTTCAACGTATTCTCAGCTTACAAGCCAAATCCTGTAAAGACCTGAGTGACAGTATTGCCAATCGAACCCTCTATGTGCACAACAGTCGTTTTGAGCACTCTTTTAGCAACTTAAAACTCTCCATTGAAAAACTCAAACAAGATCAAAATTACGATTTGATTTGGATTAATGCGCTGTATTCTTTATTTCAAAACCTAAAAGCCATTGATGCACAACTACGAAATGTAGAAACCGTACGTAGTATTAAGTTAGACAAAAGCAAACATATCGAAAACCAACTCAAAGATGATGATCTTAAAGGTTGGGAAGACATCGTGGCACGTATTCGCCAAAATTTAACGCCTGAATCCGTCTTATTCCGCCATGCGATTCGTTTATCAACCGTGCTACTGGTGGGTTATATCTTCGTTCAGGTGACCAATATTGAATATGGTTACTGGGTATTACTGACTGCTCTTTTCGTCAGTCAACCCAACTTTAATGCGACCAAACGGCGTTTGCGCTTACGTATTTTAGGCACTATGGCAGGTATTGTGTTAGGTTTCATCATTTTGTACTTTGTACCCTCAATCGAAGGTCAATTGTTGTTACTCGTGCTTAGTGGTGTGTTATTTTTTGATCTACGGAGTAAGCAATATGCTCAAGCCACAGCTTTTATCACCATTCTGGCGCTAATTAACTTTAATCTTGATGGTTTAGGCTTTGAAGCCGCATTGCCTCGCATGATTGATACGATTATTGGTTGTGGACTGGCTTGGCTAGGCGTGACGTATATTTTTCCTGATTGGAAATTCCGTCGCCTCCCCCACACCATTTCACGTTCTATTGAAGCGCAATGCCAGTATATGTCTGAAATCATTAAACAATACCAACATGGGCGTAATAACAGCTTAAATTATCGAATCGTTCGTCGCGCTGCGCATAATCGCGATGCCGATGTTGCATCACTGGTTTCAACTCTTGCCACTGAACCTGATTTCGATCCAACACAGAAAGCCATGGCATTTGAGTTCTTATGTTTAAACCATACTTTCTTAAGCTATATCGCAGCTTTGGGTGCACATCGTGATCAGATTCAAGATCAAGAGACATTAAAGTTATTGGATCAAGCTTTAGATGATATACAAGGTGCGCTACTGCATGATCAACGCCCAGAACTGAGCATTATCAATATGCAGCAACTGATCCGTAAACGTATGAATAGGACAGAAGAACTCGCTTCAAAAGAATTGATCGTATTGCAACAACTTCAATTGATATTCAGTATATTGCAACAACTGAGTGGCTTAAAACAAAATTTAAGCCATGAACGAGATGAGCAATCGACTGAATTAGCATCGATATAATGCGATTTTTTTGCATGGCAAATTAGTACAATATACTCACTGATTGTATTAATTTAATGCTAAACTCCATTTAGATTTACACTTTTTGTTAATGACACTATGACTGCGAAAAACGTTTACGCCTACACCTTACAACCCGTTCCTTATGAAGTTTCTGAAGCTGAACAACGCAATGCTCAACTCGCTATTTGGCGCAGTACCAATAAAATTGGAACCAAAGCTTGGGCGATCATGGCAGCAGTTGTTGTGCTTTCTATTCTGGGTTTGATCTTCATTAAACATTATTCAAATGTGATTTTCTGGGTCGCACTTGCCTGTGTTGCCATCTACTTTTTAGTTCGTAAATTCGGACTAGAATGGTACGTCAAACGTAAAATGAATGAGTTCCCAGTTGAACAAATCAAAGGGATCAAACTTGGTGTACAACCACACGGCATCGTGATGCGCCAAAAAATGGGCTTACAAGAAGGCGTAGGTACAGTCGGTTGGAGTGACATTTATGAATGGTATAACACTCCAGATTTCATCTTGGTGAACTTTAAACTGAAAGGTCAACAAGGTGCTTATATCCTGCCTAAGCGCATGAATAGCAAGAATTTCTCTTTTGAAACTGTACGCAAACATTTGACTCAAACTGTTGGCGCGCCAAAATCTTTATAATCCTATTGATTTAAAAATTTTTTTAATCAATTTCAATATTAAACCTCCTGTCATAGGAGGTTTTTTATGACCAACACTTTTTATTGAATGATAATGAGAATAAATATTATTCAAAATTCCACATTTTGCACATAGTCTTCATATATAATCCTTAAATCCTCCACATTTCATCCTAACTATAAGTTCATGCTCAAAAAAAGCTTTTTTCAGATCCATTGGTTTCTAGGTATTACTGCAGGTCTCATCCTTTCCTTAATGGGCGTGACGGGTGCAATTTATTCATACGAACAACAAATTCTAAAATGGATCAATCAGGACAGTTATATCGTTCAAGTTCAGGACTCAGCTAAACTTTCGCCTGCTGAAATCTATCAGCATTTTCATACGCATAATCCAGATCTAAAAATTAACAGTATTACAGTTGCATCCGCTCCAGATGAATCATCCGTAATCAATGTGGCGAAAGAAGGTCAACGTCGTGGTCTCAACATGATGATTAACCCCTATAACGCTGAGATGCTACCTGAGATCAAGGGCCGTGAATTTTTTGCTTTTATTCAGCAATTGCACCGTAACTTAACTGTGGGTCCTGTGGGTAAACAAATCACAGGTGCTTGTGCACTAATGTTGATCTTCTTTGTTCTCAGTGGTCTCTACCTACGCTGGCCTAAACGCCACACATGGAAACAATGGTTTGCAGTAAAACCGCAATTAAAAGGTCGTAATTTTATTTGGGATTTACATGCTGTTGTCGGTACATGGGTGATTATTTTCTATCTTATTTTCGCAATGACAGGACTGTATTGGTCATATGGTTGGTGGCGAGATGGAATGTTTAAAGTACTTGGGGTTGAGCGTCCTCAAGCAACTCAAAATGTACAGTCTCAACGTGAACGACCAACGGAAGGTAGTGTTCATTCAGCAAATACGACCCAGCCTCAAAAACGTGGTCAAAATGTTGGAAATACTCAAGCTGGAGAACGTGGAGAACGTGGAGAACGTGGAGAACGTGGAGAACGAGAATCTCGTCCTAAGTCGATGGATGCAATCCAAACCCATCGCGCTTTAAATCAAGCATGGACAGCCTTCCCTACGCAAATGAAGTATCAGTACTCAACACTGACGCTGACTTTGCCTAAAAAAGATGATGGAAAACTTGAGCTTAGTTTTGTTGATCAAGATATTCAGCATGAACGCGCTCGAAATAAAGCTGTTTATGATTATCATAATAATCAGTTTAAAGACGTTGAGCTTTATGAAGATAAAAAGCTCAATGAAAAAATCATGAGCAGTATGTTACCTGTGCATCGTGGTAGTTTCTTTGGCCCTGTTTATCAATTTGTCGCAATGCTGGCATCTTTAGCAATGCCATTATTCTTTGTTACGGGATGGATGCTTTATCTTAAACGCCGTAAGCAGAAGAAGCTCACATTAGCCGCAAAACAAACGGGCGCAGCACTGACCATTGATCCCAATGCAGCACCATGGCTGATCGCTTATGCTTCACAAACAGGGGTATCCGAACAATTGGCATGGCGTACGGCAAGCAGTCTTCAAGAAGCACACCAACCTGTAAGCGTCAAATCAGTTCAACAGTTAACTGAAAGCGATTTTAAAGATTCAACGCAGATTCTATTTGTTGCGAGTACCTATGGCACAGGTGAAGCACCAGATCTTGCCTCATCTTTTGAAAAGAAATGGCTCAACTCGACACTAGATTTAAGTCATCTTCAGTATGCTGTACTTGCACTGGGCTCAAAAGAATATCCTGATAGTTACTGTAGCTTCGGTCATAAAATTGCTGCATGGTTAAAGCAAAACAATGCAAAAGCATTGTTTAACACCATTGAAGTCAATAATGCCGATAACCATGATATTCAACGTTGGAATGATGCACTTGCTCAAGCCTCAAAACTTGATTTAGTGAAGATGTCGATTGATAAAGTCTTTGATGAATGGAAACTGAATCAACGTACTTTATTAAACCCCAATAGCCAAGGACAGCCTGCATTCAACATTGAGTTGACAGCTCAACATGAAGCAACATGGCAAGCAGGTGATATTGCTGAAATTCGCCCTGGGAATAGTGCGGAACGACTTGAACGCTTTATGCAAAAGTATCAAATCGATCCAAACGCTATGGTTGAATCGTTACAAATCAATATCAGCGATGCTTTACGCTATAAGCATCTGGATATTAACGTTGAGCCTTTTGCCAATCTAGATCATTTAGTTGAGCAACTGAATGATTTGCCGACACGTGAATATTCAATTGCCAGCATTCCAGATCAACAAGTCCTACGCTTAGTCGTCCGCCAACAGCAGGATAGTGAAGGTAACCTTGGCTTAGGTTCTGGATGGCTAACTCAGCACACTGCCCTACGTGATCAAATTCAACTTCGTATTCGTACCAATGAATCGTTCCATCTGATTGGGGATAATCGTCCGATCATTTGTATTGGTAATGGTACAGGCATTGCAGGCTTAATGAGCTTAATCTCGGCACGTATACGTCAGGATTATACGGATAACTGGCTCATCTTTGGTGAGCGTGAGCAAGCACATGACTTCTTCTACAAAGAGACCATTCAAGCGTGGATGAATACTGCGATGCTTAAGCGTATCGACCTCGCTTTCTCTCGTGATCAATCTGAAAAAGTCTATGTACACCATAAACTTCGTGCAAATGCGGATGAGCTTAAAGCTTGGATCGATAAAGATGCAGTAATTTATGTTTGCGGTAGCATTGACGGCATGGCAACGGATGTTGATCATGCATTAATGGAGATTCTCGGTGAAGCGTGCATGGATGAACTGCGTGAAACTGGACGTTATCGTCGAGATGTATATTAATTTTTAGATTCAATCTTTCTTTCAATTATTTTCTTAAAGCCGAGCCTCAGTGCTCGGTTTTTTGTAGTACTTCAATGACAGCATGTATTTCGATTATTGATTAGATATTACCACTACTTCTGAATTGCATTAACTTTAAGTATGATCCCTTCAACGACTATTGCTATCATGCTTAATCATGCAAATATACTTCAGAATAATACTCGCACTACTGGGTTTGATATTACTTATAGATGGATTGTATCTTTTAGCTCAGGGTAAAATTCATCTGGGCATCATTCTTCCTGTATTGATTGGCATGATCTTCTGTATACATGCCATTTTTTGGCATGCGATTCAAAGTAAATTAAAAGGATCTAAACGCTTAAAAATGCTGTGGCAAGCTTTATGGGTTACTTTTGGAATTTGGCTGATCTCACTTCTCTTATTTTTTGCTTATATTCAGATCAACAAGAACAATGAGGCTGAAATCCAAGCTGTTAAAGCCATTATTGTATTAGGGAGCGGTCTCATTCAAGGGAAACCTTCTCCGACACTACAAGCGCGATTAGATCGAGCAGCAGAAATCTATCAGCACTCTCCTAATGCGATGATTATCGTCACAGGAGGTCTAGGATTAGCTCAAAAACAGACCGAAGCTCAAGTGATGTCACTTTATCTTCAACGACATTATCAAATCAATTCCAATAAGATTCTGCTTGAAGATCAAAGTACCAGCACAGAACTCAATTTGAAAAATAGCAAACCACTCTTAATCCAGCATCAAATCAGCTTAAGTGATCCCATTGCAATTACCACCAGTGACTTTCACAGCATTCGTGCTCAAGCCATTGCACATGAACAAGGCTATCGGAACGTGTATAGCTATAGTGCAAATACACCCCTCGAAACGCGCTATAACGCATGGTTAAGAGAATATTTTGCTTATATCAGTGGTTGGGTATTAGGTGAGTATTGAAAAACTTGGATGTTATTGTTTGTAGTTAGACTATAAAAGACCAATTGGCTCAACTTATTGGTTTTTTAAATCACCTATTTTGCATGTAAACGAATTTTACGTGGCAATGGTAATGGTTGATCTTCAAAGCGCTTAGGTTCTTTAATATACAAATCATAAAGATAAGCTTTCAAATCAACTAAAAACTGACGTCCAGATACCAATACATTTTGCCCTTCAGGCATTAAATTGATGGATAAATGTGTATTGTGCTGACGAATATAAGGCACCATATTCTCTACAAACTGATTCAGTGGAATTTCTTCAATTGCATAATCAGCCCATTTATCACGAATCAATAATTGAGCCAGATTCTTATTTTGCCACACGGCTAAAGTTTGTTGACCCGATGGTGTTGAACAGAGTGCCCAACCATCATTATATAAGCCATAGATTTTCGCTTGAGACACGATGGACTCAATGAATTGAGTATATTGCTCTTTAGGCGGAAGAATAGTATTCGAAATGGAAGTATTGGATTTCCGCTGATATGGATTTCTCATCATTGTTTTTATATAAAAATAATTATGTCAACATTTTATACAAAAAATGTGAAATAGGAATACTTTTTTAGATAAATATGAGATTTGTATAGACTTTCTAGAGAAGAAATATGGTGGGCGCTGACGGGATCGAACCGCCGACATTCTGCTTGTAAGGCAGACGCTCTACCAACTGAGCTAAGCGCCCTGAGGAAAAAAATTCATGAATTGAATTTTTGACGCAAGACAAACGCAGTGCGTAGTCTATGCAAATTCTAACCAATTTCCATTTCAGGGAATGAAAATGGCGCAGCGGACGGGACTCGAACCCGCGACCCTCGGCGTGACAGGCCGATATTCTAACCAACTGAACTACCGCTGCACGGCAACTTATTTCTAAGTTTTATATCTGAAGATATTAATCCAAAGATATGGTGGGCGCTGACGGGATCGAACCGCCGACATTCTGCTTGTAAGGCAGACGCTCTACCAACTGAGCTAAGCGCCCTTAAAGGGTACAAGTTTTTAGATTTTAGAATGGCGCAGCGGACGGGACTCGAACCCGCGACCCTCGGCGTGACAGGCCGATATTCTAACCAACTGAACTACCGCTGCATCACAAAAAATCTGGTGGGCGCTGACGGGATCGAACCGCCGACATTCTGCTTGTAAGGCAGACGCTCTACCAACTGAGCTAAGCGCCCTTAAGAGGTCTATTACGTAAATGGCGCAGCGGACGGGACTCGAACCCGCGACCCTCGGCGTGACAGGCCGATATTCTAACCAACTGAACTACCGCTGCACTTACATAATATCGCTATTAAAGTACAAACAACATGTTATCCGAATTAAGTGGCGCAGCGGACGGGACTCGAACCCGCGACCCTCGGCGTGACAGGCCGATATTCTAACCAACTGAACTACCGCTGCACTTAAAACATTTAACGTAAAGGCTTGGTGGGCGCTGACGGGATCGAACCGCCGACATTCTGCTTGTAAGGCAGACGCTCTACCAACTGAGCTAAGCGCCCTTTACGACTTCATCGTTTGTGTGGTGCATTATAGAGAATCCTCACAGCCTGTCAAACGCTTTTGCACAGGTTTATGTGTTTTTAAGTTTGAGTGATTAAAAAATAGATCATTTCAATCAAAAAAGCTGTTTTTTCGCTATTATCGATCTATTTATGATCTTATTTTTTAAAATATTTTTTCAATTTTAAAATGAAATTTTAGATCAAGTAGCATAGAGCGCTTAATGTTTAAGCTTTGATTTTACTTTCTGATAAAAAAACCAATGCACCCTCATCGATTAAATCAAAAACTTCTTTGACTTCTTTACTATTCATACGAATGCAACCGTGTGATTTTGGAATTCCCATAGGCTCTGTGTCTGGCGTGCCATGAATATAGATGTAGCGCTGATAGGTATCACATCCTTTACCGAGGTTAAAATCTTGTTCTAAACCCTTTAACCAAAGAATACGTGTCAAAATCCAATCACGTTCAGGATTTGACATACCCAAATCTTCATCATAGACCTCCCCCGTCCACTGTCTTGCTTTGAAAACAGCATTGATGGGTAAATCATGTCCGAATTTATTTTCAACGCGATGCCAACCTCGAGGAGTTTTACCAGAATTTTCCTGCTCACCAATACCATTCAAACCACTCGAGATCACATAGAACTTATTTTGTTTAGGCAATGACAAGGTTTGTGATTCTAAATCAATCACAATATCGGCTTGGTCTAATGCATACATATATAAAGCCCTACCAGTAACAATGGTTTTTAAAGTTGATTCTCATTGAATGGGGTTTAATAAAACTCATAGCCCATTGATAAAAGTTATATTGAACACCAGCTCATCAGAAATCCAATTATAACGACTAGAACGAAAGTAAATACTTTAGAGATTGTACTTGAATGGTTGAATCATTTTTACAGTCGAAAATTGGTATTTAAAAGTGGTTAGTACGCAATTAATCCACACTTTTATTTTCGTTCTGAATCTTTTCAGTGTATGAAGGCTTTTCAGGACGCGTCCATAACCAAATGGCAACGATCAGCATCGTCACATCGGTAAATATTTTCACCATTAAAGGTGCAGTCGTCATCAGCATTAAAATCGCACTCATCAACATCATGATACTCGCAAACCATTTAGCCTTGCGAGGCACCGTGCCATGTTCACGCCAATTTCTGAGTGTATGTCCATATTTAGGGTGGTTGAGCAACCAAGCATCCATTTGTGGCCATCCTTTTGAAGCTGCCCAAGCTGCTAAGATCAGAAATACTGTCGTTGGCATACCGGGCAAAATAGCCCCTATAAAACCTAGTACTACAAATACAATTACTAGGCTGCGCCAAAACAATATCTTCATACCACAACTCATTCAAATGAATCTGATCAGTATATATGTTTTTGTGGCAGAATCTGTTTGTAAAATGCTGTTCTCACCTATTGTGATGGTCTTAGAGTCTGTTATGACAAATCTTTTTGAGCCGTGGTTAGCTTTCAAACACCCTCTCGTCAGACAACTGGCTTTTGCTATTGCCAGCCCGAATATTTTAAAACAGATTCCTACAGACTTAGTGTTAAAACATGCTTTTGAACTACATCCTAATATCTTTTGGCAACAACAATTTGAACAATACCGCTCTCGATTAGAACAATTAGATTTAAATCCAAATGAACTTACCCATTTTATAGCGAAGCTTAAAAGCACACGTTTAGGACTTCGATTTGAATACTTAATGTGGTTTTGGTTGCAAGATAGTGAATATCATCATTTGAAAATCATTGGACACAGTATTCAAATCATTGACGGTCGGCATACGGTGGGCGAACTTGATTTCTTGATCCTGAATCAAATGACTCAACACGTCGAACACTGGGAAGTAGCGCTTAAATTTTATTTATCTGAACCCAGCTTATTACTTAAAGAATGGTATGGCTTAAATCGGAGTGACACCTTATTTAGAAAATTAAATCACTTCTCTCAAAAACAATTTCAATTCAATCATATTGATTTGAATCAACAACAGTACAAAATTGATCGAAAATTTGCTGTACTGAAAGGACAGTTATACCTACCCGAAACTATTCCTCAAAATCAGTACACATCATCAATTTCATCTCCAATTGCGAGTTGGGTCAATCCAGCACGACGTATAGGTCAATGGGGATATCATATTCGACCTGATTTTTATCGTGTAGAACGCCAAGAGTGGATTTGTACTCAGCAAGCTCAAAGCTCACCCAATGCAGTTTGGTGGTACGATGGTTTATACCGAAATTATCAAACTTTAGAAGAGTTTATGTTTCGTCAAGCCGAATATATACATAGCAGTGTAAAGATCTTGTAACGACTTCTCGCTTAAAATACACACAATAACATTCAAGTAATAAAAAGCTCATACTTTTTTAGTTAATTCATTTCTATGCTGTTTACACATCAGAATAAATTACAAACTGGAGATGATGATGACAAAAATATTAGCTGCTTCTTTATTGGTTGCTTTCGCTTTAACTGGTTGTAATACTTTTAAAGGCGTGGGAAAAGACGTTTCTAAAGCAGGTGATGCAGTATCAAATACTGCTGAAAAGACTTCAGAAGAAATCCGTCGTAACTAAGATAGAATCATGTTAAAAATCAGTTTTTATAATTTATTTTTAACCACTTAATATGATTCTTGATTATAAAAAAACCTTATCTTTGATAAGGTTTTTTTATTTATCCTACAAATAATCAGCTTCAAAAATATACATTATCATTTAGAAAGTGCATCGATTATGATAATTAGAAATATTGACTTGATATTACTCCAATGACGCAATCTGCTACTTTAGATTTAAGCTTAGAACTACTCCGTCAACCTTCTGTAACCCCTGAAGATCACACCTGCCAAACCATTATGGCTAATCGGCTCAAAAAAATCGGATTTAATATCGAAAATATGCGTTTTGAAGATGTAGATAATCTTTGGGCGCGTCGTGGAACAGAAGCTCCTGTGTTTTGCTTCGCTGGACATACGGATGTCGTACCAACAGGTAAATTAGATGCGTGGGAATCAGACCCGTTTCAGCCTGAGATTCGTGATGGAAAACTCTATGGTCGTGGCAGTGCAGACATGAAGACGGCATTGGCAGCTATGGTGGTTGCTTCTGAACGCTTTGTGGAAAAACACCCTAATCATAAAGGCTCAATTGCCTTCTTAATTACCTCAGATGAAGAAGGTCCTTCGATCAATGGCACTGTTAAAGTTGTTGAAGCGTTAGAAGCACGAAATGAAAAACTCACTTGGTGTTTAGTTGGAGAGCCATCGAGTACCCACACGCTTGGTGATATCGTTAAGAATGGTCGTCGTGGCTCACTGAATGCCAATTTGACAGTCAAAGGTAAGCAAGGTCATGTTGCTTATCCTCATTTGGCAATCAATCCCATTCACACCGCTGCAAGTGCTATTGCGGAGTTATGCGAAACGGTTTGGGATCATGGTAATGAATACTTTCCTGCTACGACTTTCCAAATTTCAAATATTAATTCAGGTACCGGTGCAACCAATGTTGTTCCAGGCACAATGAATACTTTATTTAATTTTCGTTATTCAACAGAAGTTACAGCTGAAGAGCTTAAAGCACGCACTTTGGAAATTTTGGATCGTCATGGTGTTGAGTACGACATTCATTGGACACTTTCAGGTTTACCCTTCTTAACTCCTGTAGGTGAATTGGTCAATGCCGCTCGTACTGCCATCTTCAACGTGACAGGGACTGAAACACAACTGTCCACGTCTGGTGGAACATCTGATGGCCGCTTTATTGCCCCTACAGGTGCGCAAGTGCTTGAATTGGGTGTATTGAATGCCACCATCCATCAGATTAATGAACATGTCAACATTGCTGAATTGGAGCCTTTGGCTGAGATTTACGAGCAAATTCTCGTTGAACTCTTAGCGTAGTTAAGAGTCATTAAAATAAAAAGGGATGCATGAGCATCCCTTTTTATCTTAATTTTTAGCTGGATGATTCAGTTATGAAAACTGCGATTGAATATATGCTAAATCAGGCACGTGAAATAACTCGGTACCAATACGAACATATTGCATAATACTTTGATCTTGAATAATCAAATCATCATCAACCACTTCAGAAATACGAATACGAATAGACTTCGGCATCTCTTCACACATCAAAGCAAAACGCTGATCAATCTCTTCACCTTCAATAACAAGTGCTACACCTGACTGTCGATCAGGGTTATTAACATGAAAGACCGGCAATTTTTTATCGTGCCATTCGACTTGATTAACTTGTGTTTTACTATCTAGTGCGGATAAAACCACATTTTGAGGTAACAACATCGGTGGTTTTGCGAAACACTGAATGATGTATGCATCAATAAATCCTGTAGAT
Organism: Acinetobacter sp. CY79; assembly: GCF_059515845.1. Lineage (NCBI taxonomy): Bacteria > Pseudomonadati > Pseudomonadota > Gammaproteobacteria > Moraxellales > Moraxellaceae > Acinetobacter > Acinetobacter sp. CY79. The sequence goes on along the minus strand of NZ_JCAKMY010000011.1, from coordinate 73,997 downwards.
ACCGTAATTAGATACTGTAACTCTTGAGTCTTAGCATAGTCATTCGATTTGAGCGTTAAATTTTCAGTCATTATGCTTCTCTACTGGCCTGCAAAGCAGCGGTAATATTTTCTAATAAATTGGCTTCTTGGAATGGTTTACCCATATAGTTGTTTACACCCAAGCTAAATGCACGCTCACGATGTTTCTCACCTGTACGTGAAGTAATCATAATAATTGGCAAGTCACGATGAATTTCGTGATGGCGAACCAAGTTAGTGACTTCAAAACCATCCATACGTGGCATTTCAATATCGAGCAACATTAAGTCAGGTTTGACATTTTCCAACTGCTCAATCGCATCCACACCGTCTTTAGCGGTAATCACATCATAACCATGACGTTCAAGTAATCGTGACGTTACCTTACGTACCGTGACTGAGTCATCGACGATCATCACCAATTGACGTTGATCATTACGACGTGTATGCACACGTTGTTCAATTTTGACGTCTTCTCGGCTACTTGCCAATACTTGACGTGCAATACTCTGACCATCAAGAATCAAACAGACTTGACCATCACCGAGAATCGTAGCACCAGATATTGCTGCCACTGATGAGAACTGCTCACCAATTGGCTTCATGACAATTTGAGAGCGAGAACCAATCAACTGATCGACTAACAATGCAATGGTGTTGCCCATATTACCTTTAATCAGGAGTACAGGTAATGAGTGTGCAAGCCCCGCAAGCTTTGGAACGGGTTGATGTGCCACAAATTCAGCTAGATAACGAAGCTTGTAGCTTTGATTATCGATGTCGAAGTGATCTTTATTGCTGTTAAAGAACTCTTCCAATGCAGCGGGTGAGATACGGACGATACGATCGATTTGGGCAAGCGGTACAGCAAATTGCTGATCCCCAACTTTCACCATCAATGCATCACTGACCGCGACCGTGGTTGGAACACGAATCGTAAATATCGAACCTTGCCCTAATGTAGAAGCAACAGAGACTTGACCACCGAGTGATTTAATTCCACTTTGCACCACATCCAACCCAACACCACGACCTGAAATTTGCGTTACTTTTTCAGCAGTAGAGAAACCTGGATGGAAGATATATTGAATAACATCTTGATCAGAAAGTATTTGATCCTTTTTGATCAATCCTGAGTCAATCGCCTTCGTTCTAATTTTGGCTGCATCGATGCCACGCCCATCATCTTTAAATTCGATGAGAATATCGGTACCTTGACGACTAATATCAAGTTCAATCTTACCTTGAGCAGGCTTTTTGCTATTTAAGCGCTCTGTCGTCGTTTCAATACCATGATCTAGCGCATTACGTAACATATGTTCTAGAGGCGAAACCAACTTCTCAAGAATCGTACGGTCCAACTCACCTTCAGTGTTGTTTACCAAAAGCTCTGTCGGTTTGTTTAAGGTCGTAGATACTTGACGAACGAGTCGTTGTAAACGAGGCAATAAACGCGAGAATGGGACTAGACGTGCACGCATCAAACCTTCAGATATTTCAGCTTGAATACGAGACTGTTGTAACAGTACACCTTCTGTATCTTTGATTTTTTCAACCAAAGTTGATTTAAAGTCCACCAAATCTGATGCTGACTCGGCGAGCGACTTTGATAATTGGTTAATTGAAGAGTATTGGTCCATTTCTAATGGATCGAACTCTTCATAGCGCCCATCGAGATCGCCATGCTTCGCAATAATTTGAGATTCAAGCTCACCATCCATTCGACGTAATTGGTCTGCCAAACGTTGAATGGCAAGCTCCATATCGCTCAATGTGTTGCCTAATTGACTCAGATCCATCTCAATACGTGAACGGTTAATCGCATTTTCACCCGATAGATCGATCATTTTCTCAATCAAATCAGCAGAGATACGAATCATCTCATCATTTTGTTCAGCATTCGAATCCATACCTAACTCACCCATCATTGAAGGTGGTTCGGTACCATCGCCCTGCACAATCTCAACCGTATACTGGTCTTCTAATAATTCTGCACGCGTCAGCTTCTCAGGTAATTGTGCTGAGACATCCGTGTACTGAATATTTTCAAGACTGGTCTTGAGCGAAGTGAAATATTGGAAGTTTTCTTCGAGTACAGCACCTTTAATCCAGTTAAACGCTGATTCCAATAATGAATCGTATGCATTTGAATTAAAGTTATGCAGTGCGAATTGTTCAAATGCCGTTTCAAGCTCGTAGGCAATATCTGCGACTTGCTCCATTTGAACCATTTTTGCACCACCTTTTAAGCTGTGTGCAATACGTTGTAATTGAAGTAATAAACTACGATTACTACGTTGCTCAGCCCATTGAGGTAAGAGTGCTTTAGCTTCTTCAATCAGCTCCTCTGCCTCTTCAGCAAAGACTTCTTGTGCAATACCCTCGACAGAACCCTTTGGAACTTCTTCAACCAATGAGTTTGTAACTTCTTTAGATTCAGTTTCAGTTGTAAATTCAAATGATTCCGATGCTGGGGTAAGATCAGGCTGAGCCAAATGCTTTTCATCAACAGCAACTGAATGATCTTCTGGCAACAATTCTGAATGCAAGTTAGGTTCAGGCACTTCAACAGAAGACGGCATACCCACATAATCAGGCTGACGTTGTACGATATTTTGAAGTAGCGCAATGGTGTAATTCGCAGGGTAATCTGTTCGCTCTTCACGAAGAGTTTGCATGCGATCTGCAATATCATCTTGCACTAAACGAATAGCTGCGACCAATGGTTCTGTAGTTTCCAATTGATCATTGATAATACGCTCATAAATTGTTTCTAATTCATGTGCGATCAACCCAATATGTTCAGCTTGAACCATATTTGCACCACCTTTCAGGGTATGCAAATGGCGCATTAAATTATTTAATGCAGTCGTATCATTTAAATGTTCAGACCACGTATTTAGATCTTCATCAATCGAAACTAGAATTTCATCCGCTTCTTCGATAAAGATATCTAATACATCGTTATCAAATGCACGAACGGCCTCTTCAGAATCAATATCTTGTTTATCAGCAACCAATTGAGTGGTTACAAAAGACAAATCGAGAATATCAAATTGAGATGTTGAACTCTGAGCTACATCAGATGGAGAGTTAACTGGTTCAACAAAATCCATATCTTGTTGTAAGTAAGTACTCAACTCATCAATGGTTTGTTTTGCATTGTCACTTAAACCAACCCTTTGACCTGATGCCAAAGTATCGAATAAATGAATAAACTCTTGATGTGCCCGACCAAATAATTCGAAGATATAATTGGTATTCAGTAGATTCTGATTACGAAGCACTGAATCATAGCTGGACTTTAACGCCATACCATATTGGTGAATCCCAAGCGCGGCACGGTTATTCGTATGTTCAATAATTTGCTGTGCTTGTTGACTTAATTCTTGGAAATATGCTGGATATTCATTTTGAGCACGTTGATCGAAATCAAGTTCAGTATCCAATAATACATCAATATTTAGACTCATTAAGTGAGTCAACATATCCGGACCTGATGCTAACTGCTCTACATGACTCGCTTGGAAGTCATATAAATCCCACGCTTGATCAAATTTCTGCTGAACCTGAACAAATCGCTCAGATTCATTGGTGTTGATGCGAATCAGATATAAATAATCTTGAATATATTCAACATAAGTCGACAGTAAAACACTCTCATTTGTAGAGGTTTCAGTATCACTTTTAACCAAAGATTTAAAGACTTCTTCAAGCTTGCTACTTGACTCAAAGATATCGTTCACCTGCGCCATTGAAGAACTACCACGCAAGGTATGTAGCGCTCGAATCAATTGATTATATTGATCAGCAGAATGCTGGTCCAATTTCAAAAATGATTCAATGGTTTTGACATGCTCTTCAGATTCTTCAAGGAAGATTGACATGGTTTCAGTGAGTTGAGCTTGCTCAAAGATCAGAGCTTCACTTGCAACATTTTCTTGAAGCGTCACAGCACTTTCTACACTGTTAGCATCAAAATTGAATTCAAATGAATCTTCGCCATGGATCAATTCAGATGCACTTGAATCTTCATGATCAAGACCTTTTTCTAAACCAGTGATCGAATCTTCGTGATTCAAACTTATTGCTAAACCTAATAATTCTTCTAATGCTGGTTCAAGGCTCAAATTTTGTTGTAATTGTTGACCTATAAGCACCAATGGTCGTAAATCTAAAGTATGTTCACGTCTATTTTTAAAATCTGGATAAAGTTTGTACTGGTATAGATTAAATACAGTCATCACATACTGAAGTACATTCTCTGATAACTCTACATTATTCGCGATGACGCGATTGAGTGTATCTTCAACCGTCCAAGCCAATTCGCCTGAATATTTAGCCCCAACCATACGGCCAGAACCTTTTAAAGTATGAAAATTACGTCGAATCGTAACCAATACTTCATCCTGACTTGGCTTTGCTACCCACTGATTCAGCAATGGCTTTAAAGTTTCAAAAATTTCTTCCAATTCTTCGACAAAAATTTCTAAAATTTCAGCATCCTGATCAAGATATTCATCTTCAGGCAAAACAGTCGAATCGACTAAATGTTTTAATATTTCTTTCATAGCTCAGGCTTCTATGCTTAGTCTCTAATCCAGAGAGTAGAACCTATTAACTTATATATTCAATGCGAACAACGCATTGAATCAAAGATTATCTATAACTCTGTAGCCCCCACCTCATGATGAGGGCTACTCCCCAAAGAATATCTAACGATTAATCAGGTAACTTAAAGTTCGTTACAGATTCACGTAGAGAGTCAGCCATATTTGCCAACTCAGACACTGAGCGAGCTGTATCGAAAGTCGCTGTTGTCGTTTGCGAGGTAATTTCTTGAACAACATTCATCGTGTTCGCAATATGACCCGCAGACGCAGACTGAAGTTTTGACGTTTCAGAAATGTTAGCAATCAGTTTTTCTAAGGTATTCGATACAGTTTGAATCTCATCCAAAGCTACACCCGCATTCTTCGCAAGATTCGCACCACGTACAACTTCCGACGTCGTTTGTTCCATTGAAATGACGGCTTCGTTAGTATCGGTCTGAATCGTTTTCACCAGTGTTTCAATCTGTTTAGTCGCAGAAGCCGAACGTTCCGCAAGACGTTGTACTTCATCCGCAACCACGGCGAAACCACGACCCGCTTCACCTGCCATCGACGCTTGAATCGCAGCGTTTAATGCCAAGATGTTTGTTTGATCGGCAATATCGTTAATTAACGATACGATGTTACCAATCTCTTGAGAAGATTCACCAAGACGCTTAATACGTTTCGAGGTTTCTTGAATCTGCTCACGAATCGTATCCATACCCTGGATCGAACGGTTTACAACTTCAGCACCGTTGGATGCAATTTGTACAGAACGCTGAGCTACTTCAGCAGACTCTTCTGCGTTAGCAGAGACCAAATCAATAGATTGTGCAATTTCGTTAATCGCTGTAGATGCACCTGCAATTTCTTGCGCCTGATGCTCAGATGCTTCAGCTAACTGATGTGTAATCTGCTGCGTGTCTTGGGTATATTGTGCAACTTCTTGCGATGTTTCATTAATACGCGATACAAGGTCACGTAATTGGTCAATCGCGAAGTTAATCGAATCGGCAATTGCACCGGTAAAGTCTTCAGATACTGTTGCATACGAACTCAAGTCACCATCCGCCAAATCGGCAATCTCGTCCAGTAAACGTAAAATCGCATTCTGGTTACGGTCATACTCGTCCTGTAAACGCATTACACGAAGTTGATCTGACTGACTACGAAGAACCAATAATTTGAATACGCTGTATAAGAAAGCGATCAAAGCAATCAGCAGCAAAAAACCTGGTAAAATCGTTTTTAAACCAGAATTAACTTTAAGCTTATCTAAGCCCTCAAGAAGAGGATCAGACTGAGCTGAAATATTAGCAACAGCTTGACGAACTTTTACAATTTGTTCTGAGTTAGATAATACAGAGGCTGAACCCGACTTAATAATCGTATCGTAATCACTTTTGATACTTTTTAATGACTCTCGTGCTTCTTCGTTATCTACTCGTGCAACACCAAGTTCAGCATTACCATTCAATTGTGCATTAACATAAGAACCGAAAGTTTCAATATCTGAGTTAAAGTCATCTGCAGAACCACTTGCACTGTCTGTACCACCCAATACTGAACCAATCGAACGTAAGATACGTTCCGCAATAAAGACTTGGTTTTTACCAATAATCACTTGGCTACTTGGCACATTATTACGCGCCATTTGATCGACCATTAAGTTATATTCAGCCTGTATGCCTGGAATCGTTTCTTTGATTGCAAGGTTGGTGTCATATAACTGATTAATGATTTTTTGTTGAGATGTGATCAGATTAATATCTTTATTTACATTACCCCAAATCTGTTCAACTTTAGCTAAATCATCATTATTTGAGTGAATGCTTTGAACAGTTTCAAGGTTGGTTGCAAATTCCTTTTGTGAATTCGTTAAAGCTTGAATGGACTCTTTTGTACCTGAAGACATAGCTTCCGATGCTTGGCGAGACATTGTTTGCGATAATAAACGCAACTCACCTACACTACGTGTTAAATCGTTATTACGAGGTACACTGTAGAATAGATACAGTAAGATCAAAACTGAAACCAACAAACTGATTAGACCTAGTTGTAAATAAGATCTTGTTTGTTCAGTATCGCCAAACAATTTAGAAAATTGGTCGGCTTTCGCTTTCAGTTTAGTCACAAATACTGAATTACTTTGGTGAGTATTCTCACTTGCATTTTTCTTGTTCAGTTTAAAGCCCATCCAGCTTCTCCCCATTACGTGACTGATTAAAGCCTACGTCAAAACTAGTTTATAAATTTTTCTGATGCGTTCATGAATTGCGGATCATTTAATAACCGACTGAACATAAAAATATTCCAAGCTTGATTATGTTGCTGGAAATATCCCTGACAGTACGGCTTAAGCTTTTCGTCTATTTGTTTATTTTCTGAAAAAAAGCTTTTTTTATTAAAATGTTGTATCCCCAAAACTTGATCAACAATCAAACCAACATAATGATCATTATGGCTAATGCATAAAACTTTTTGAGTCGGTACGAACTGAGTTTTTTGATCTGAAAGATAATTTGCCAAATCAGAAACAGATAGCAAACGACCACGAATGTTTGCCAAACCTTTTACCCACCCTTTCGCCATTGGAACCGGCGTACAATCAGGGGGATAAATCACTTCAGATACTTCACCTAATGGAGCAACAAAATATTGCCCCAACATTTCAAATGCAATGCCTGACCATCGGTTTACTTCTTTATCATTGCCTGCGTAGTTTTTATTGCCACGCTTGGACAATCGAAGCAATTCGATAAATCCATTTGCTGCCATATTTTATCCCACAGTGAGATATCGTTTTATCACACTAATCAATTGACTTTCATCGATTGGCTTAGTTAGGTAGTCACACGCACCTTGCCTTTTTCCCCAAACACGGTCTGTATCCTGATCTTTAGTACTCACGATCACGATCGGTATGTGTTTAGTCGTTACACCTCGAGCAATTTGACGTGTCGCTTGAAAACCGTTTACACCAGGCATCACAATATCCATCAGGACGAGATCTGGTAATTCGGCTTGAGCAAGCGTAACGCCATCTGCCCCATTTGATGCTTCAATCACATCAAATCCGTTTTTATTCAATATTTCTTTAAATCGAAACATTTCAGTTGGTGAATCATCAACAACAAGAATACGCGCCATTTTTTTCCCCAATAAAGCAATGTCGTCTTTTATGCAGTTACATGATTACGTATAGCATTTAGCAATTCGTCTTTACTAAAAGGTTTGGTTAAGTATTCATCAGAACCTACAACTCGTCCTTTCGCTTGATCGAATAATCCGTCTTTACTTGACAACATAATGACCGGAATGTTTTGGTAATTTTGCGAGTTTTTAATCAATGCACAAGTTTGATAGCCATCTAAACGTGGCATCATGATATCTACGAAGACGATATCAGGATTTGCTTCTGCGATTTTTGAAAGTGCTTCAAAGCCGTCGACCGCAGTTACAACATTAAACCCCTCGCGTTGTAACAATGTTTCAGCTGTACGACGAATGGTTTTTGAATCATCAATTACCATGACTTTAAGATTTTGAAGTTTTTCGTCCATTTAACGACCCTTCCCAGTAAGCTGAATTAAGCAGAGCTGAACTAATTTATTTTTACAATAATTGTCATTTTTTAACATATTTTCACTATCTTTTTCAATGAGCTTTTCTCTGACTAGCGTTAATGTGTCATAAAGGAAAATAAAAGAGATAACCCGTTCATACAATTTATGTAATATTTTCGAGTTATATATTTATAAATTTAAACTAACACCCTAAAATGCTTGGGTTAAAAGCTAAAATAAAAAACTCTTTTTCTTTTTGTGGGGAATAAATGTCCAAATTTTTGAATTATTTTGCTACATCTTCATTCCTTTCTCCTTTGAAGCAAGTTTATGTGCTTTCTTCCGTTTTGTCCATTTTTATAGCGGCTGAATGTTTTGCGAGCAAAGCGGTCTGGTATCGCTACTATGACAAAAATGGCACAGCCAATATTAGTAGTACCGTTACACCTGCTCATATTCGTAACGGTTATGAAGCGCTCGATGCCAATATGCAGGTGATCAAAAGAAACAAAAGTTACAATGCAGAGGCCGATCAAAATCAATCTCGTGTTCGCGAGCAACAAGCACGTCAACGTGAACACGATATGAAATTAAAAAGAGCATATGGGACCAGTAAAACTGCAGCGATGAAACGCGATGAGTTGCTGAGAAACTACAACAAACAAATTGAATTGCAACAGCGTCAGCTAAAGCAAATTCAAAAAGATCGTATTATGTTCAAGCGTCAAGAAATGGAGCATTTTCGCAAAGGACAAGCAGTTCCCAATGATTTAAAAGATCGTTTGAAGTACAACATGCAGAACATTACCAATATCAAAAAAAATATTGAATCTTTACAAACAGACTATCGAAATACGCAGACCCAATACGCCACAATTATAAATCGCTTAAAAGCCCTTGAATAAAAAGGCTTTATATGGAAATAAGGACCACAAATGAAACCCACACTGCATAAAGATCCACAGACACGAGCTGTACTCAAAATCTCAGTATTGTGCCTAAGTTTGGTCCTTGCTGCATGCCAAAAATCCGAAGAAAAACCGATCCAAAAGCAAGAAACCCAAACCAAAATAGAACTGATTCAACAAGATGTTATTCAAGTTGAACAAGGAAGTTCTACCCAGCGAACTGCATTTTCAGGAACGATCAAAGCCGTCAATCAAAGCTCCATCCAATCTCAAGTGATGGCAACCGCTACTGCTGTGAATGTCCAAGTCGGTCAACAAGTCAGTCGTGGTCAAACTTTAGTTGAACTTAATAATCAAGACAATGCATCTCGTTTAGCACAATCTAAAGCCAATCTTGCTTCTGCCCAAGCTCAAGCTCAACAAGCTTTAAATATGGTGCAACGCAAAAAGCGCTTATATGACCAAGGGTTTATTTCTAAAGTTGAATATGAACAAAGCCAAGTAGACTACAAAGCGCAGCTTGAAACCGTTAAAGCACAACAAGCCAATGTCGATATATCCGTTAAAGCGAATCAGGATGGCATACTTAAAAGCCCAATCTCAGGCACGATTACCAAACGTAGTGTAGAACCGGGTCAAACCGTTTCTGTAGGGCAAACACTGCTCGAAATAGTCGACACCTCTCAACTTGAGATTCAAGCCAAAGTCTCGGCTGATCAGCAAAGTGCCTTAAAAGTTGGCAATCAAATTGAATATAACTTGCAAGGTAATCCACAAAAGTTGACTGCGACTTTGACACGTATTAGCCCGATTGCAGATCAGGCCAGCCGTCAGATTGAGTTCTTTGCTCAACCCAATCAAATGATTAACTCTTTAAGCATTGGTGCTTTTGTAGAGGGTTCTATTTTGGGAAATAATAGTATTCAAGGTCAAAAAATACCGCTCGACACCATTCAAGACTTACAAAACAAACCTTTCGTTTGGGTGGTTCGACAACAAAAATTAAAACAAGTGCCGATTAAAATTTTAGAACAACGACCCAATCAAAACCTCTCGATTGTTCAAGGCTTAGAAGCAACTGACCTCATCAGCAAAGTTAAATTTAGTGCAGATGATATCGACAAATCTGTCTTGATCTCAGCTAAGTAAAACAGGAGCATTGCTATGTGGCTCACTCGGATCAGTGTTAAATATCCTGTTTTCACGATTATGATGATGTTCTGTCTAATGGTGCTGGGTCTCGCCTCTTGGCAACGTATGGGCGTAGAAGAGTTTCCAGATGTCGACTTCCCTTTTGTCGTGATTTATACCAACTATCCAGGTGCGTCACCTGAAACCGTTGAATCTGACATCACCAAGAAGATGGAAGATCAAATCAATACCATCTCAGGGTTAAAGCAAGTTATTTCCCAGTCAAGTGAAGGTTTATCCACCATCATTGCTGAGTTTAATTTGGATGTTCCTTCAACCGTTGCTGCCCAAGATGTTCGAGATAAGATTGCGCCTGTGACCGCTCAATTTCGAGATGAAATTGAAGATCCCATTGTGGAACGTTACGACCCAACTGCTAGTGCGGTCATGTCTGTGGTTTTCGAATCCGATCAGATGTCTCTACGCGAGCTCAGTTCTTATCTTGACCAACGGATTGTTCCTCAACTCAGAACCGTAACAGGTGTGGGTACCGTCAATTTGCTCGGTGATGCACAACGGCAGATTAGAATCGAAGTTGATCCTTATAAATTACAAAGTTTTGGGATCGGGATCGACCAAGTCATTAACACCTTAAAAGGTGAAAATATTGAAGTTCCTGGTGGAACGCTAAAACAAGGTAATTCCGAACTTGTCGTTGAAATTAAATCCCGAGTTATACAACCTCAATCTTTTGGTGAGTTGATTGTTGCGACTAAAAATGGCTCGCCTATTTATCTCAGACAAGTTGCCAACATTCAAGACGGCCAAGCCGAGTTGGAGTCCAGTGCATTTCTGAATGGTAAAACGGCCATCGCAATGGATATCTTACGTAGTTCAGATTCAAATGTGATTGATGTTGTCGATGCCAGTTATAAAACGCTCAATAAAATTGAACAACAGTTACCTAAAGGTACAACACTCAAAGTCGTTGTAGACACCTCCAAAGGTATTCGTGCAAGTATCAAAGACGTCGCTCGAACCATTGTCGAAGGCGGCATTTTAGCAGTTCTCATTGTCCTACTCTTTTTAGGATCATTCCGTTCAACTGCCATTACAGGTTTAACCTTACCGATTGCATTACTCGGTACACTGACCTTTATTTGGATGTTTGGTTTCACCATTAACATGATGACTTTACTGGCTTTATCGTTGAGTATCGGTCTGTTAATTGATGATGCCATTGTGGTTCGAGAAAATATTGTTCGTCATGCAGATATGGGTAAAGATCATGTCACTGCAGCATTGGATGGTACCAAAGAAATTGGTTTAGCCGTCCTTGCAACCACTTTAACCATTGTTGCAGTTTTCCTTCCTGTAGCATTCATGGGTGGGATTATCGGTCGTTTCTTCTATCAGTTTGGGGTGACCGTCAGTACTGCTGTCCTGATTTCGATGTTTGTCAGTTTTACCCTTGATCCAATGCTTTCCGCACACTGGGCAGAAAAGAAAAATCCAAACAAGCAACCTGGCCGTGTAAAACGATTTTTCTTGTGGATCTCAGGCAAACTGGATCAGCTTAACCATGTCTATGAAAAGTTGCTCAAGCTCGCACTTCGTTTCCGTGTGATTACATTGGTCATCGCATTTGCATCACTATTTGCTGCTTTAGGTTTATCAAAGTTGATTGGTACAGAGTTCGTGCCTGTTCCTGATAAGGGTGAAATTCGAGTCAAATTTGAAACGCCTGTCGATGCTTCTCTTGAATACTCTCAAGCCAAGTTAAAACAAGTCGATCAAATTATTCGTCAGCATCCTCAAGTTCGTTCAACTTATGGTGTGATTAACGGCGTGACAGACCGCGGTAAAAATCACGTCAGTATTCGTGTCTCTGTTACGCCTCGACAAGAGCGAACAGAAACCCTTTCTGAACTCAACAATCAACTCCGCGATCGCTTAAAAAGTGTGGCTGGGATTACCGTCACCTCTGTTGCTTCAGCCGATGAAACCGTTTCAGGTGGTCAAAAACCTGTGATGATTTCAATCAAAGGCCCTGATCTAGATGAGTTACAGAAAATTTCAGATCGCTTTATGGCTGAAATGGAAAAAGTCGATGGCGTTGTCGATCTCGAAAGCTCATTGAAAGAGCCAAAACCTACACTTGAAGTTCATGTTAATCGTTTACTTGCCAATGACCTTGGATTATCGGTCGGTCAAATTGCCAATGTGATTCGCCCACTCCTTGCAGGTGATGATGCAACCACATGGAAAGACGACAAAGGCGAGAACTACGACGTGAATTTACGTTTATCAGAAGATAAAAGAACGCTGCCAAGCGACATTCAGAATCTATATCTAACTTCGCAAAAGATGGATGAGAATAATCAACCGATTTTGATTCCACTCTCAACTGTTTCCTCACTTGAAGAAAGCTATGGCGCTTCACAAATCAACCGTCGTGATTTGGCACGTGAAGTTTTGGTCGAGGCAAATACTTCAGGTCGTCCTGCGGGTGATATTGGTCGTGATATTAGTGCAATCCAGGATCAATTCGAAATGCCGGCTGGGTATAGCTTCGATACGCAGGGTTCAAATGCGGATATGGCAGAATCTGCAGGCTATGCAATGACTGCAATCACGCTATCCATCGTATTTATTTATATTGTTTTAGGCTCCCAGTTTAATAGCTTCATTCATCCTGCTGCGATTATGGCCTCCTTACCCCTATCACTGGTCGGAGTTTTCTTAGCCTTATTCGTGTTTAATTCCACCATGAATTTATTCTCGATCATCGGGATTATTATGCTCATGGGGCTGGTCACCAAAAATGCCATTCTGCTGATTGACTTTATTAAGAAGGCAATGGATCGAGGAGAAACTCGCTATGATGCAATTATCGCAGCGGGTACAACACGTCTTCGCCCGATCCTGATGACCACCAGTGCAATGGTCATGGGCATGGTACCTTTGGCGCTCGGTTTAGGTGAAGGTGGTGAACAAAGTGCACCTATGGCACATGCGGTCATTGGGGGTGTCATCACCTCGACCCTCCTGACATTAGTGGTTGTCCCTGTGATCTTTACCTACTTGGATGACTTTAAAAACTTTATGATGCGTCAAATGCGAAAAATCGTGTCATAATATTGGCAGTTGTAATGAGGTGTCATTTTGAATGTGCACCTCATTTTTTATCATATAATCTTATGCTTTAACGCTAATTATTAGGACAGTTTTCATGCGCGCGAGTCGCTTTTTATTTGCTACGTTAAGAGAAACCCCAAGTGATGCTGAAGTTATTTCACATCAGCTGATGCTTCGTGCGGGTATGATCCGTAAATTGGCTTCAGGTTTATACACTTGGTTGCCGATGGGTGTACGTGTGTTAAATAAAGTTGAAGCGATCGTACGTGAAGAAATGGATCGTGCAGGCTCATTACAAGTGTTGATGCCTGTGACTCAACCTGCTTCTCTTTGGGAAGAATCTGGTCGTTATGTGGAGTATGGTGCTGAATTGCTACGTTTTAAGGATCGTCATAACAATCCTTTCGTACTCGGTCCTACGCATGAAGAAGTTATTACGGATATGGCGCGTAACGAACTGAAAAGTTACAAGCAATTGCCTGCCAACTTCTATCAAGTTCAAACCAAATTCCGTGATGAAGTTCGTCCACGTTTTGGTGTCATGCGTTCACGTGAATTCATCATGAAAGATGCCTATTCTTTCCATGTTGATCAAGCGTCTTTACAAGAAACTTATGATGTAATGTATGAAGCATACTGTCGGATCTTCACACGTTTGGGTTTGGATTTCCGCCCAGTACAAGCAGATACAGGTTCAATCGGTGGTTCAGGTTCGCATGAATTTCATGTATTGGCTTCAAGCGGTGAAGATGATATCGCCTTCTCTACTGAATCTGATTACGCTGCCAACATTGAAATGGCGGAAGCTATTTTGGTGGGTGAACGTGCTGCACCGACTCAAGAATTAAAAATTGTTGATACTCCAAATCAAAAAACCATTGCTGATGTTTCTGCTTTCTTAAACACTGAAGCAAAAGATTCAGTGAAAGCCTTACTTGTTCAAGGTGTTGCTCAACAAGAAGGTCAAAAAGCACCAGTGGTCGCATTATTCCTTCGTGGCGATCATGAGCTGAATGAAATCAAAGCTGAGAAGCATCCTCAAATTGCATCACCATTGACTTTCGCGACTGAAGATCAAATCGCTGAACTAGGCTTAACTGTAGGATTTATCGGTCCTCAAGGCTTAGTTGAAAAAGGCTTAACTGTGATTGTGGATCGCGCTGCCTCTGTATTGTCTGACTTTGTTGCTGGAGCGAACGAAGCGGATAAACATGCCACTGGCGTAAACTGGGACCGTGATGCTCAATTTACTGAAGTCTATGACCTTCGTAATGTGGTTGAAGGCGATCCATCTCCAGATGGTAAAGGCGTATTACAAATCAAACGTGGTATTGAAGTGGGTCATATTTTCCAATTGGGTCAAAAATACTCAGAAGCTTTAGGATGTAAAGTTTTAGGTAAAGATGGTAAACCATTTACAGTCACCATGGGTTGCTACGGTATCGGTGTCACTCGTGTTGTTGCTTCTGCGATTGAACAAAACTACGATGACAAAGGGATTATCTGGCCTGCTGCGATTGCTCCATTCCAAGTGGCGATCGTGCCAATGAATGCTCACAAATCGCCTCGTACTTTAGAAGCAGCAGAGTCTCTCTATGCTGAACTTCAAGCGGCAGGATATGATGTATTGTTGGACGATCGTGATGAACGTCCTGGTGTTAAGTTCTCTGATCTAGAAATTAACGGTATTCCACATCGTATTGTGATTGGTGAAAAAGGTTTGGATGCAGGGACTTTTGAATATAAAGGTCGTACTGATGCTGAATCTGTAAATATCAGTAAAGAAGAAGTTTTAGCGAAAATTGCAGAATAAACATTTGCACCCTAAACCTCTAACTTAAAAAAATCCCGCCAAGTGCGGGATTTTTTTATCTGTCTATATCTTATTTCTATATATACTAAAAATAATGTTAAAGCCCGCGAATACTGACTTTCAGGTCTTTAACACTAGCACCAATTGCTCCAAAACTTCCCATTGAACCATTAGGTAAACCATTAAAGATGGTAGGTGAAATTGCAGCATCATTTCCTAGCATCACATTATTGAGTGCCACGTCCATTTTAGAGGAAGTGCCCGTGTTGCCAAAAACAAAACCAGTAGGCTCTACACCTGCATAAAAACCATTTAAATTGATTCCAGTCGCCGTATTTCCTTTCACTTGAAAATCAAACTTCGCGGATGTATCACCAGAAATCACTGCGATTGGACAGCCAGAGCCCGTACCACATATCGACTGAATTGCTCCGCTGAATTTAATCATTTGGCTTTGTGGCACATTGCCCAATTGAATATTTACACTGGGTGAGTTGCCTTGCACAAAATTAATTTCAAAATTGTTTGATGCACTACCGATTTCTACAAATTTTGAAACACCGCCATTAAGCACGCCCGCAGTTGTGAAGACATCCTTAGATTTTCCTAAACCTGTCGTCGCATTGGTATTTGCAAGATACACAGCAAAAGGACTCATTCTCAACCCTGTGATTTGACTTCCAAAGCCCAAACCAATATTGGCAAATGCTTTTCCATTTCCAGCATCCGTATCCACTATCGCATTGAGTGTAGATGAATTATTTGCCCCTAGAAAATTAATCGACATCGGAGTATTTGCTGTTCCTGCCAAAGTCAAAGAGGCCGCTTGATTATAATCTTGATTTAAAATTTTCGATCCAATGCCATCTTTGTCAATCAATGCGATTTGACCGATATCAACTTGCGGGAGCGTAATCCCAACGTTGATTCCATCTTGGCCTGTTGTTGTCGACAATGTTTGATCATCCAAAGCTTCTAGTGCCATAACTTGCGTTAATGGCATCATCAACATCGTCAGGACATATATTTTATTTTTATTCATTGTAAATATCCCTATCTTTTAATTTCGTGGCACGATATTAAATTCACTTGAGATGCGCCCACCTGTAATCGCTAACTCACCTAAACGTGCACCCGGGCCTGTATTGGGTGGATAGAAATTGATATCTCTTGCTCTAAACACACCTGAAGTGGTTTGCTGTGGATTTAAGAGTAAATTCGCATGGAAGCCAACTTTTGCATTTCCACTGGTCTGATCTTTATTCACCACAATGGCATTATTAAATGCCACTTTACCTGTAATTCTATCTAAACCGAGTGTCGAACCATTTTGTGGATCACTAATCTGAACAGTATTGTTATTACCTTTCAGATCAAGCTCACCTGCCACAGATAAGCGACTACCATCAGCAATTGAACTATTCGGAAGTAATGAAAAATTAATATCTCCGCCTAAACGTAGTTTCAAACCAAACAGTACATCATCAGGGAGCGAGAAATTATTTGCAGTAGAGGCACTCTGCGTTGCACAACCCGCAGCAGAACTACTTAGCTTACATGTTTTATAAGTTGTACCTGGTAAATAACCTGCTGCAACTTCAGCCGACATCACAATCAACATATCTTTTAAACTGACGTTCAGACTGCCATTTTCCACACCCAAATGACCCGCACCTTTAAGCAGGGTATCCACATTTCGCAGTCCCATATAGTAATCCGTTGTGGTATTGGTTTGGCCTACTTTTCCGCCATCAATCAACAGAATCGACGTTGTTTTATCGCCTTTGCCTTTACTCACACCTTCAGTACTCATCGCAATCGATAGTCCCAAACGTGCTGTTTCACCTGCACTGCTGACCAAATTTTTAACCACATTTGAACCTGACAGTGTGTAATAAAATGCTTGATCTGCTTGAACTTTAGTACCATACAATGCCAAATTTGCATTTAAATTATAAAAAGGAAGTGCAAGTCCCCACTCATTATTTAAACCATTATTGGCAAATAAATTTGCATCATCCACACCCGCACTCGTTGTAAAACGACCACGACGCGCTAAGGACTGGAACTCAGCCCCACGAATAGCCACAGCAACACTATATGGATTAGTTGTACTAATCGCATTATGGACATATTGTCTATAATCGAGATCTTTAGTAAGAAACTCACCATTACCAAAACGGCTGGTTTGAAACACATTGTTCACAGGAATAGATAAAAACTTGGTGTCCACTAAGTTAATGTAGACATTACCACTGTCAAAAGATGCACGACTGCCTGCCATCAATCCAGTTAAATTACTGAACTCAAATCCATAAGCATTTAAACCCGCACCACCAATTTCAAGTTTTGTCGCTTTGGATGCATCGCCGCCTAACATTGAATCGTTATCATTGGTGAATTCAGCTTTCATCCGGAAGCCAATCCCTGAATTCCCAATATTGTTCCCGCCTTGAGCGCCATCTGTGCGTACAGCATTACCCAATACGTTTTCTTGACCTTTCGTACCTCGAAATTCAAGTGATGAGTTCACCATACGTCCACTTGCACCTAAACGAATAAGCCCTTTTGCACCTTGCGGACTATTTGTTGTGGCATCTATGGCATAAGGATTTTGCGCATTCGCCTCTTTATTCAGCATAATCTCTAAGTTCAAACCAGAACTTGTGGTTACCCCATTTGCTGAATAAGTCCCTGTATTTTTAAACCCTGCATTTGAAGACGCTGGATCTGCGACGCGATTTAAATCGACATAACCTAAATTTTCATTGGGTGTACTACTCATCGTTGCATAACGATCAACAGCACCATCACGAGTGTTGGTTTGCATTCTCAAACCTTCAGCTGAGTCTACAAAAATTGAACCTTTGCCTTCAAAGTTAAAGTTGAAGTTTTTAAGAATCAACTGATTCAGCTTAGAATTGACATCTGTTTGCCCTAAATAAATATTGGCATTTTTAAGCCCCATCGACATTTCGCTCAGATTATCTTTGCTAAATAGCCCATCGATGGTTCTTAACTTTAAATCAATATTCGAAGCGGTTTGAATGGCTAAATTACCAATCGCAGGGGTACAGCTGGCAGTTGAAGCACCTTCACAAATACGGAAAGAATCTACAGTAACCAACGCAGGCGAAGCACTTACTGCTAAATCTAAGCCAACTTTATTCTCTTTACTGCCCGTATTGATCTGAATATCTGCACCCAATGGAGCAGATGATGCATTACTTTGGCGTATCTTAACTTGATCAGCAGTTGCTCTTAGTGTCGTACCATTTGCATTTAAACTGCCACGACCAGCATCATCGGACCAATACAGTTGATCAATATTGGCTTCACTTAAAGTCGTTGAAATTTGAACGCCATCTTGACCATCAACGGCTCTTAATGCTTCGTCTTGCATTGCTTCGAGTGCATATAATTGACCCGAAGCGAGTAAAACACTCATCGCCAAAGTATTTAACATTAAAATCTTGTTGTGATTTTGCTTCTTATTTTTTATCACGATTTTATTATTCATCACTATTCCCTGTTGGCTGATTGGTAATTAACAACGTGGATGACTAGCATCACAACCAAACATCATCACCTTACCTTGAAGTGCTAAATTTCCATTCATACGCACGCCCATAAAACCTTTCTCACGACCATGATCGTATGCAGATTTAGGTGCATTTGCCGAGTCATAACGAGATACTTGTAGATAGCCATGATCTGCTGGATTTATACTATCACCGTCGCTGGTTGCCGAGGAGACAAACGTATCTTTGCCAAAGGCTAGAGCATCAAATCCAAAGTTGCGGATTTGAATCGGTAATTGAGGATCAAAGCTTAATTGCATCGCAGCTTTGATCTTGTCGGCACCACCATCATTTTTGTAGGTTAAATCGATACCATCCAGTCCGATTTTTTGGATATTAATGGTTCCTTGAATACCTTTCATCACTAGCCATAATTTATTACCACCTGTACTACTTGCTAGACCATTTGCATCGACATAGCGATTGTTAACTGCAACAGCTAAACGGCAAAACTCAACTTTTTCACAAACAGCACCCGCACCATTATCAAAAACATACTTACCATCAACCAATTTTTGATTCAGTGAGAGTTTTATTGATAAATCTGCGCCAGATTGACCTTCAACTTCTTGTAAAGCATGGTCGCTTAGAGCTTCTAATGCAAAACTTTGTGTAGACATTAAACTCGCTATAAGAAGAGTCGAGAGTATTTTCATTAGGTTCTCCTTATAGTCCTTTGGTGGTGATTTTAAGATGTTGGATTAATACCCCATCAATCACGGCTGAACCCATATTTTTAAAGTTAGCCGCTGGCGCTGTTGCACCCGGTGTTTGAGCCACTGGACGCATAGCACCAAATGAAACACCGACTGCATCTGCACCTTTGTATGCACTCAACGTATTTTTAGATGCATCGTAAACGGTTGAACCAATCGTAATACTGCTGTGGGTCGCATTATTCCCTTGATATCCAGTCAGTCCATTATTGCCACACTTATAAACGTTACAGGTTGAGCCCTGATATACAGTTGAATTGGGGTTGTCGTAGTCAGTATAAATTTTTCGGTAAATTTCTTCTTTATTGGGAATACGAGTCAGTTCTAAACTGAAGTTTGCACCATCTGAGCCCAAGATCAGCGGTTGATACAATGAACCTAATACTAAGTTTGCATTCAAATTATGGATAAATAATCCTTCATTCGCATCAAAAATTGGCGCAGATGTTCCATTCACTGCAGGACTATCTAACAAATTGGTATTCGTGGTTTCTCTGGTACTTAGACGTAACACTTTATCGTTTAAACTTGTGGTCTTTAAATTCGCTGCATCACCACTGTTTAATCGGACTAAGCCCGCTATACCTAAAGTATTATTATAAAAAGCACTCATCCCATTGGCATTTGTAGAGCCATTTAAAGTTTGAAACACCTGTAGACGACTGCCATTAAGGGTGAAATCATTCCAAATGGCTTGTAAACGTAATCTATTCGCACGCCCTTCAGTTGTTTGATTGGTCGCACCTAATTTATACAACGATGCATCACCTTCTTTTTTACTTGGATCCAACACAAAAGCATCCGCCCATAGGCCCATTTTTAACTTATATGCATCTGCACCATCAGCGGCATTGGTCGGAATGGAAGTATTAAATAAAGGGGCTTCTAAAGTCAGGTAAGGCACCTGACACTTTGGATCACTTGCCGCACACTTACTATTGAGATCAAAATTGGGCACTTGATTTTCAGTTTCTACTTTTAAAATCCATGGATTGGTCGCCGTTCCCCATGAACCAATACGCGCTGCAGCATCAGAATTGGCCAATCGGGAATTATGATTTCCATCAGATTTGGACAGTGCTAAACCATAAACAAATAGATCGGCTTTACCCACAGAGTGATCTTTAGCATCGACAACATTGTCTTTATTCGTGTCGAGAGCTGCGTTGGTTAAAGGCCCAACAGGAATAACATGGATGTAACCTGTATCTTTAGATCGATCAGTGAGATCAGTACCCGTTGAATTTTCGCCCTGAAATACAAAGTAGGCATCTTGGGGTACGAGAGCAATACCCTCACCCGTTGTAGTACTTAAAGTTTCATCAGAAAGAGGTTGCAGTGCGAAGCTCATTTGCGAGATGCACAAAGTCATCAAAGTCGATAACATCGTCTTATTAAAATTAAACGTATAATTGAGTGTAGTCATCTTGACCTTCCTTTTTATACGATGCTCCGCACCATATTTTTATTTTTGGATTTTAAATTTCTAATTTTTTAAGAAAGATCCATTTTTTCTTAAAACATTTGATTAACGCATCACATTTTATATTATCCAAGTTGAATGCTTTATGCAAAATAATGCGTCCTAAAACACACTTTTTCCGATAAGTGATTGTTGTTTAATTTATTGAAGAATAATAAAAACTTATAACCAATGAATCAGTTTTTAATGAGGTATATTTGATTGTTTTTTTGTTATTACACTTTATTTTAGACTGATCAAAGTGTCATAAATAAAAAAAGCAAACGATGGCGTTTGCTTTTTAACATTCAGCGAAGCCAATATTTTAAGTTTTTGGAAGCGTCACACCTGTTTGACCTTGGTATTTACCACCGCGGTCTTTATAAGACGTTTCACACACTTCATCTGATTCAAAGAATAACATTTGAGCTACACCCTCACCTGCATAAATACGTGCAGGTAGGTTTGTAGTATTAGAAAATTCCAAAGTCACATGACCTTCCCACTCGGGTTCAAGTGGTGTGACGTTTACGATAATACCGCAACGTGCATAAGTCGACTTACCTAAACAAACCGTCAATACATTGCGTGGAATACGGAAGTACTCAACGGTACGCGCCAAAGCAAATGAGTTCGGTGGAATAATACAAACATCTGCTTCGATATCGATAAAACTTTTTTCATCAAAGTTTTTTGGATCCACAATGACTGAATGAACATTGGTAAATACTTTAAATTCACGTGCACAACGTACATCATAACCATAGCTCGATACGCCATAAGAGATGAGCTTTTGTCCATTCTCATCTAAGCGAACTTGGTTTTCTGCATACGGTTCAATCATGCCGTGATTTTCGCTCATTTCGCGAATCCAACGATCAGACTTAATTGCCATTTATATTTCCCAAAAACTGATTTCAATTACTGCGGGTTACTTTAACTGAATTCGACAATAATGGAAATAACAAAGCCTTGATCATGCTCATTTGCGTTGAACAACAACTGTGTGCACTTGAGCTATGTAAGATATGTAAAACGATGAGTATTTTAAAGGCTCAAAAGTGCTGAATAACTGAGTGGAATAGAAAAACTCATCAGAATCAAAGATGCCGTTTTTTGCATATTTTTTTGATTAAGCCAATGGATTTTATTCGACGCTAATAAAGAACCCAATACTGTCCAACTAAAAGCAATTGGAATAATCAAAATCAAGAAAACCAACATGTGCGGTACATAAACATGCGCATCCGTCCAAGCCATATTGGGAAAAATCGCTGAAGCAAATAGCAAAGCTTTTGGATTTAATAGCGTCGCTAAAAATAACTCACGCGCACGTATACACGAATGAACTAATTCTTCATCTGCCCCAGCAGTACGCCATAATTTGATCGACAAATATAGAAGATAACCTGCACTGAATAATTTAAGAATAGTCGGTAATAAAGGCATATGAGTTGAGACTTTGCCAATGAGAAAGCCCCAAAATGTAATTGAAATCAGATAGCCAATCGCTTCTGCTGGGATAAGTCGAAATGATTTCTTTACCCCCACTTGAATCCCCGAAGATGCAAGTAATGTGTTTGTGGGTCCTGGTGTGAAGAGGATCGTAATCACTAAACC
This sequence comes from Acinetobacter sp. CY79, assembly GCF_059515845.1. Classification (NCBI taxonomy): domain Bacteria; kingdom Pseudomonadati; phylum Pseudomonadota; class Gammaproteobacteria; order Moraxellales; family Moraxellaceae; genus Acinetobacter; species Acinetobacter sp. CY79. Next base: position 51,447 of record NZ_JCAKMY010000011.1, on the reverse strand, counting down.
GATAAATAGCCATGAAATCATACAATAAACTCACTCTTGAGCGATTGCAGATTAATCCTGTTTTTTCAGCCTTGCAAAAAAATAATTGTAAGTAGACATGAGCTAAAAACAATATTTATTTAAATAAAATAATTTCAACCAGTTAATGATTTTTAATATTTCTACTCCACAGTCATTTCGCTCTATTTCCCAAAATTCATCCAAATGTGTTAAAAATTCAATTTTTATAATTGTTATGAACATTTTTAAATCATCTAAAAATTAAAAAAGAGAGCCGAAACCCTCATTTTTTAAGATACTCATTAAATGATTTTTATCTATTTCAGCTTTTTTTTGTACTGATTATTTAGATGTACTCGCAGATACAGTCACTTCACCTGAATCCGCCTGAACAGCTTTTTCTTTGGCTTGAACAAAAGCTTCAGGGAAATCAACATGGTTAATAATTGCGGCAGATGCTGTAAGTGAAGTAAAACTGAATGCAAGAATGATCACTTTTAAGGTACGCATATCAATGAACCTACACATTATTGTTGGGAGAAGCTAAAGTATAGTGATTAAAATTAGAGTAAATAATCACAATTTTGCATGTTTTATAGTCAGTTTAAGGTTTCGAGATTTCTCAGCTTTAAAATCAATGTTCCACTTTAAATGCTAATCTAAGAAACAAAAAAGCCCAACTTCAGTTGAGCTTTAAGTATTTAAGAATAATTGTGCGGTTTTAAGATATCCATAAATTTAAAAAATACGATTTTCTTTCTTATCAGCTTTAGGTAATTGCTTTGCAATTTTTTCAGCAATCTCAATATAAGACCGAGCTGCACTGTCTCCTGCGATTACAGAAGGCTTACCAATATCAGCATTTTCACGAATACTCGCGTTCAAAGGCAAACGACCCAATAGCGGAATATCGTATTGCTCTGCCAATTTATCGCCACCACCTGTACCAAAGATCTGCTCTTCAAATCCACAATTTGAACAAATATGCGTCGACATATTTTCAATCACCCCCATCACTGGGATGCCGACTTTGTTAAACAATGCGATGCCTTTAGTGGCATCCATCAATGCGACATTTTGAGGTGTTGTCACAATCACAGCACCCGTCACAGGAATCCGCTGTGCCAAAGTCAACTGAATGTCTCCTGTTCCAGGTGGCATATCAATCAAAAGCACATCTAAGTCTGGCCATAACGTTTGATTGAACAACTGCATCAAAGCACCTGTTGCTTTCGGTCCACGCCATGCAACCGGCGTATTGTGATCACCTGTTAAATGTCCAATTGAAAGCACTGCCATTCCATAAGCATCTAAAGGTACGAAATGTTCTGCTTCGATCATGGGTGTACGACCTGCATTGCCTAACATCGTCGGAATACTTGGACCATAGATGTCTGCATCAAGCACACCCACTTTCAATCCCATTTGCTGCAGCGCAAGTGCGATGTTTACCGTGGTGGTCGATTTACCCACCCCACCTTTGCCAGATGAGATCAATACGACATTTTGAATTCGTGGATGTTTTGGAACATCACGTTGCTGTGGAGCAGCTTTTTGAATGGGTGGATTATTGGGATCTACGTCGTCATTTTTTGGTTCAGCTTTGGTTGCCTTTTCAACGGTTGATAGTGTTGCAACTTTAGTTTGAGAGTGTGCAGAAGCATCAATCACAGGGGGTAAATTCGGTTTTGCTGTATTTGATGATGTAGTTGACGGCTTGGTTGAACAGCTTTCACCCGCTGCATGATTGTGCCCACAACCACCAGACTCACCCTGTTCATGTTTTTGTTGGATCACATGCATATTCAACTCTTGAATACCACATGGTTCAAGCGCATCGGCAAGGTCATCATGAATTTTTTGTAAATGCTCGGCCTCTGACTTGAATATATTGATCGTGATTTGAAGCACACGACCTTCAACATTGACTTGGCTGATGCGATCTTTTAAAAGATGAGTTGAATTTGGAAGGATATAGCGCTGCAAAATCGCTTGGATTTCTTCTTCCTTCACGTCTTGAGCTGGTGAAAAAACCGATTTAAGTGAAGAAAGCCACGACATATATTTGCTCCAAACAGGACATACAGCTGAATGCCTTAGTGTAACTGGAAAAGCCCTTAAATTTAAGCCTCGTTATCGTTCAAATCCTATAGAAAATTAAATCCCGACTAAATCAATCAGATTTATTCTACTTTTCAAGTAAAAATAATAAATTAATGACATAATTTGTCATTTATTTATCACGCTTTTTTTTGTTTAAATGCTTGCCATATCAGGATGATACGACACAAAAATAATGTGTTTTATTTCACACTTTGTGCTTATAATCCAAAATCAAACACAATTTAAGGGATTGGCATGAAATCAATTATCATTTTTTTGATTGCTGGGCTTTTTTCTTTTTTAACATTTGCTTCAGTCGAAACGTCTAGCTTTAAAACCGCGAGTAATCAGACTGTTGCACTTGGTGATAGTTTGACCCAATTAATGAGTCGTACAGGTCAATCACCAACTGCTATGCGAACCACCCCTTGGCAAGAGGGTTCTAATCAGGTCAATGCTATGCAGTATGACTATAACATTGGCGACAATGTTTATACGGTGACTGTGGTTAAGGAACAAATTAGAAAAATCGAAATGAAGTCTTATCTACAATAAAAATATTGATCCATTAACAATCCTACAATGTAGAAAAGTGCCAAATGGCACTCTTCTTTTTTGCTATAGCTCTTGGATGATTACAGTTGCGGACTATCTATTCATCAATACTCAGTTCAACAAAAATCATTTTGAAATGACTTAAACTTTTTTATCGTCATTGTTTGAAGTATCGGAAGTGCTGTCTTGTGCGGACTGATTATCCGTTTGAGCTGATTCATCCTTTTTAAATTTTGACAGTGTTTCAGAAGCTTTCTTTTTTAACTCGTCAAACTTTTCAGTTGCCTGCACTTTCAGTTCATCAAACTTTAAGCTTGCATCATGTTTCAGTTCATTGGCTTTCACTTTTGCTTCATCCAATTTATGGCTAGCTTCAATCTTTAAATGCTCCAACTTTTCTTGAGCATTGTTTTTCACATCAGTAAATTTATCTTTCGCATGTTCTGTTTTGTCATTTAGAGTGGTTTGTCCATCTTTAGTTTCATCACGTACATTTTGCTTCAGTTCATCTAACTTTTTCTCGCCTTCAAGTTTAACTTCCTTTACAGAATGCTTGAGATCATCTAACGCCTTTTCACTGCTCAACTGTGCCTCTTTGACTTGATGCTTAATGTCCGTACCTAAATCAGCTACTTTATCTTTTAACTGCTCTACATTTTTATTATTACTCATGTTGGCACCTCTCTGATTGTTTTAAAATTGTCTAACAATTATTTATACAGCATTTCATTCACTTGCATGGTTTTAGCATCATTTTGCAACAAAGTGACTACATGCCGTTGCGCAGTATTTTTTGCTTACAAGTGTTACAGTCATTTTTCAAACATCAAAATGACCATTAGAAGTAAAACGATGCCAGATACTCAAAAAACCAAACTTGATTCGAAGCTAAAACAGAAGATTATTCAAATTTGTGAAGATAAAATCAGACAGAAAGGTGACAATGTCGGCTTATCGTTTTATGCTTTCTTTGCCAATAAAAATGATGATCCTGAAACCTTGATGCAAGTGGCTACATGGTGGATTCAAACGCATCAATTGGATCATTTTGAGAAAGCGACCAAAATTAAACAGCTCATAGTGCAAGATGAAAACTAAAGTATGAACAATTATCTTGGTATATAGTGAGCTATATTTTTGATTAAGGACATTTAAAATATGAGCCAAAGCGAGTTATCTGACGCAACATTATGGTGGGGAATCAATATAAGAACAGGTGTTGTGACTTTTGATAATCTTTCTTGGTTGAATAATGATTACAGGCTAAATAAAAATTCTTTCTTAGATTTTTCTGAAGATTTATTACAAATAAAATTTTTAGAGAAAAACATAGTACTGGATGTAGGTTGGTATAAATATAATGGTAAAGGCAATGGATATTTTAAGGTTTGCTTAATCAAAGATCAAAATTGGGAAAAAGCACTAAAGTACTATCATTGTAGAAAGGCTTGTACTTTAAAGAAAAAGATAATAAATCTTATAAATTATGTTGATTTATATTGAATTAAAAAAATATAGCTATAAAGAAGGCAAATGTCTATTCACCTCCTTTTATAATATTATTTCTTCACTGTACTCATAAAGCTAATCGCTGCAAATAACCAAATAAACAAGATAAAACTGCGCTCTTGATTAAAGTTGGCAACATCAGTTCCGTGTAACATGTTATGTCGTGTCATGGTGACCGTTGAACTACTGTCCATTTTATACGGTGCAAGTTCTGCAAAGTATCGATTCAGCTCGGTTGCAATTTTTGCTTTGTGCCAAAGGCTTTTAATCTCATGTCCTTTTAGACCAGGCACAATTTTATAAACGTCAACAAACTTCGTTTGGCTCTGTTTGAGATAGCCTTGTGCAATCAGCACATCTGTCAGTAAACCTTCCAACTGCGCATAAATCACAGGGATACATCCTGCATAACATTCAAGTTGATAGAGCTTGAACGCTTCTTGCAAAATTTCACGGCGCTGTGCTTTTAGATCACCAATTTCTAATTCATCAAAGGCTTGTAAAAGCTCGTTTTGAAAATATTCTGTCTTGATTAAATCCAGTAAATTGAACTGTTCGGGATTTGCTTCATTCTTTTGAATAAGTGTCCAAAAGTGCATCAAGTTCAAGGCATCATTAGCAATCTTAGCCTCAATAGGTTGATCTAACTCATCTGCAAGCACATCAAAATAAGATTCTTTGGTGGCTAATGTTCTTAAACTTTGGATCAGTAAAGTATGTTCAGCTTCACCAATCTCCTGCCAGTATTGATTGGCTTGCTCTAAAATGCTTTTGCCAAGCACTTTATTGGGTGTACGCTGAGGAATGCGTGTAATCTCACGATCAAACTGATCATCTTCATAGTCGTCATATTCAATCACGGAAGCTTTACTCTTTTCAATCAATGCAAATACAGTATTATCCATGATTATTCAAAAACAGATAGAGTGATTTGTTCCCTAGACTCTATTTGTATTTAAAACCTAAAAATGACAAAACCAGAAAAGCCATTAAAGCAACCATTGCCAACAACAGCAATATCCCTTGAATCAAATGTAGATAAGGACCCGTATAAAGAAACCACACCAAAAGAACTGATCCACTCATTGAAAAGTGAGTCATTAAAGCTCTAGATGCCCAATTTAAATACACATCAGATTTTGATTGCATCTTATTCTTCTTTGCTCAATATTTTTTGATCTCATCTTTAAAGTCATTTTACTGAATCAACCCGACAAATTCCATTAAAGCATCGCTTTGTATTCCTACACGCATCAGGTAAAATCATCCACCTTGCATACACGACGAATGAGAGAGTTATATCCGTGCGTAATATCTTAGTCACTAACGCCCTTCCATACGCCAATGGTCCAATCCATATGGGACACTTACTTGGTTATATCCAAGCAGATATTTGGGTTCGTGCCATGCGTGCGATGGGTCATGATGTGACTTATGTATGTGCGGATGATGCGCATGGTACAGCAATTATGCTTCGTGCCGAAGCCAATGGTATTACTCCAGAAGAACAAATTGCCAATGTTCAAAAAGAACATATGCGTGATTTTGATGGTTTTGGTGTGCACTTTGATCATTACGACTCAACCAATAGCGATACCAATAAAGCACGCTCTCAAGAAATCTATATTAAAAACCGTGAAGCAGGCAATATTGCAGTTCGCCCAGTGACACAGCTATTTGACCCTGAAAAAAGCATGTTCTTGTCGGATCGTTTTATTAAAGGCACCTGCCCGAAATGTAAAGCGGAAGATCAATACGGCGACTCATGTGAAGTCTGTGGTGCAACCTACAATGCAACTGAATTGTTGAATCCTAAATCGACTTTAAGCGGTGCTGCACCTGTTGAAAAATCTTCAGATCACTACTTCTTTAAATTACCAAACTTTGGTGAATACTTACAAAAATGGACACGTGATGAAGGGCGTCTGCCTGTGTCGATTGCCAACAAACTCGATGAATGGTTTGAAGCGGGTTTAAATGACTGGGATATCTCTCGTGATGCGCCTTATTTCGGTTTTGAAATTCCAGATGCGCCAAACAAATACTTCTATGTTTGGGTGGATGCGCCAATCGGCTATATGTCGAGTTTTGAAAACTACATCAAAACCAAACGTCCTGAATTGAACTTTGATGATTACTGGAAAAAGGATTCTAAAAATGAAGTGTATCACTTCATTGGTAAAGACATCGTGTATTTCCATGCATTGTTCTGGCCTGCAATGCTTGAAGGTGCAAATTACCGTACCCCAACTGGCTTATTCGTGAACGGCTTCTTGACTGTAAATGGTCAAAAAATGTCGAAATCTCGTGGTACGTTTATTAAAGCGGAAACCTATTTACAGCATTTAAACCCTGAATATCTACGTTATTACTTTGCATCTAAACTGTCTGATAAAGTTGAAGATTCTGACTTAAATCTTGATGATTTTGTTCAAAAAGTTAACTCAGACCTTGTGGGTAAAGTGGTCAACATCGCAAGTCGTTGTGCGAAGTTTATTAATACTAAATTTGACAATAAATTATCTGCAACATGTGCAGAGCCTGAGTTGGTTCAAAGCTTTGTTGATGCAGGTGCGTCTATCGCTGCTCAATACGAAGCACGTGAGTTCTCGGCTGCAATCCGTGAAATCATGGCGCTTGCTGATAAAGCCAACCAATACATTGATGAGAAAAAACCTTGGGCGCTTGCAAAAATTGAAGGTGAAGATCAACAAGTCCATGACGTGTGTTCTGTGGGTATTAACTTGTTCCGTCAATTGGCAGTTTACCTTGCACCTGTATTGCCAACTTTGGCAAAACAAGTTCAAGACTTCTTGCAGTTAGCATCTTTCGACTTTGCTTCTCGTGAAATGATTCTTATCGGTCATGAAATTGCGTTGTTCCAACCACTGATGCAACGTGTTGATCCGAAAGCGGTTGCTGCGATGGTGGATGCATCTAAAGATTCTTTGGCTGCCCCTGCTGAAGCACCTAAAGCTGAGAAGAAAAAAGAGAAGAAGATCGAAAAGAAAGCTGAACCTAAAGTTGGCGAAGCTGCTCTTAACACAAGCACCATTGGCATTGAAGACTTTATGAAAGTTGACCTGCGTGTAGCTGAAGTTTTAGAGGCTGCTACGGTTGAAGGTTCTGATAAACTTTTACAACTCACTTTAAATGTCGGTGAAGCTGAGCCACGTAACGTGTTTAGCGGTATTCGTGAGTTCTATGCGCCGGAAGACTTAAAAGGCAAATTGGTCGTGATGGTAGCAAACCTTGCACCACGTAAGATGCGTTTTGGGATCTCAAACGGTATGGTACTCGCTGCGGGTAATGGCGACGGTGTTTGGGTGATTTCACCTGAAACGGGTGCTAAACCGGGTGATAAAGTGTCTTAATTGATATTTTTAAAATAAGGCTTCTTCGGAAGCCTTTTTCATATAAAAGGGATAACCATGTTAAGAAAAATAATCATATTGCTTTTTAGTTTGTTCATCTCACTGATGGTACATTCAGCTGAAAATGAAATAACCTATAAATTTAGTCCATCTGTTCAAGTGCTTAAGAACAACTATCAAAAACTTTTAAATATTTTAATGTCTGAGCATTCAACTGCTCATAGCATTTCTTACTCGTCTGAATTAGATCTGCTAGTAAAAGAAGGTAATGAAAATAAAATTGCTCAGTATGCTGAACAAGAAAAGTTAAAATATTTTGATATGTTAAATCAATTAATTTCTCAAGGTGACTCATCTGCATCAATGGCTCTCCTAGAGTTCGCCCTATTCTTCAAGGAACGTGAGCTAAGATCTGAAATTAATATCACTCCTATTGAAAAACTCTCAGATCAGAATAATGCTTATGCCTCGTATCTACTGGCTCAACACTTTAAATACGATCCCAACAAATATATAAAATTCTTAGAAAAAGCAGGTGAACAAGGTTCACCTATCGCACAAAGAAGACTTGTCGATGAGTATAATTTCCGACTACCTGAAGAGTTACAAAGTACAAAAAAAGCGGAGTATTGGAAGCAAAAAGCGATAGCTTCAATGGGTTCTGATGAATATCAAAAGGAAGTCTGTAAGTTAGCAAATTGCGACACGAGAGAGTTCAAGCTGGTTGATTTCTCTAAAGATATTGAGAAGATCTTAAATCAAGGGAAATAATAGTCTTTCTTATACCCCACTCTATAGATAGCGATTACTCTCTTTGATTCCAAACCTTGCACCACGTAAGATGCGTTTTGGGATCTCAAACGGTATGGTACTCGCTGCGGGTAATAGCGACGGTGTTTGGGTGATTTCACCTGAAACGGGTGCTAAACCGGGTGATAAAGTGTCTTAAGATTTAAATCTTAGATAGGAAAAGCCTCTACATTGTAGGGGCTTTTTTATGCTATAACACTTAAAAATTCAATCAATAAAAACTATATGAAGCTTTTTAAAAATTTCATCTATGAAAATTCTGCATTCATCGCAATTGGTTCGCTCCTTGGAACTTTACTTTTTACACTCTCATTTCATTCACTAATGTTTTTTGATGATCCAATTCGTTTTTTACATGGATTAATCACTCCACATATTATTTTTCCAATGCTTTTAGCATTCGTATTTATCTTACCATTTGGATATTTAATAGGATTGCTTCCTGCTCTTATTAGCAAGGGACTTTTTGAGCATTTTTATGCAGCTAAAATTGGCTCAGTTAGTTTTAGTCGTGCAACTTTGTACGGCTTAACTATAGGCTTGATATGGTCACCATTAATTTTTGTAATAGATTTAGCAACAGGTTTCGAGTTTAAATTATTTCTATATATTGAATTTGTACTTATCCTTCCTGTTTGTGTGATTTGTACATGGATAGAATGGAAAAAGCAACGAAGCCAATATAAAATTCATTGAAATAATGATAGGCGAATTTTTTGTGATTTCACCTGAAACTGGTGCTAAACCAGGTGATAAAGTGTCTTAATTTTCAAATTATTGAGATGAGAAAAAAGCCTTACATTGCAAGGGCTTTTAAAATTATTTAACAAGTTTGCCAGAGTGTTTAAGTAATAATCCTAACATTGGTATTAGCGGAAAAAAAATTGTCACGATATTCCATACAGTGACTCTTCTTGATAAAGAAATTTCACTATAAAACCATTTCCACCAAATGAATTGAAAAAATAAAATTGAAATTACTGATAATAGAAAATATATCTTATAAAATCTTATGCTACTAAATTTAATTATCAAACGATACAACAGTATATGAAAAATTAAATTATATAATAAAATTAATACAATACAAAAAAAAGGAGCTAAAAATAAGATAAGAGGTAATAGAAAAAAACCGAAACCTACGTCTCCTTGTACATTACCAACATCAAAAATAAAAATCGAAATTACAATAAAGGAAAGGACATTTCGCATCATTAGTGAAGCTTTTAAATTGATCTGATGTTCATTGATAAGAATTTTTAGATGATAGATAACGTGGCGATATGCTTTAAAAATAAGTTTATAAAAAAGAAAACAAACGACAAGATAAATAATAATACAGAAAGTAATTAGAATTAAAACTCCCATTTTGATAATTCCCCCATAAATTATTATGATTATTTTTCATATACAAAAGATTAAAATTGATCATAAATTCTATGCGTAAAAAAGACCATTCGGCTCAAATGAGGAGAATGCCAGTTTGAGTGAAAAACACCATATTTTTGTATTTTAAACTGCTATTTATCGTAAAGTAATTTGATAACTTATACCTGCCTTAAGTGAAATCTTAGAACGCTCAATAATTGATTGGAAACTCAACTCTCAATTTATTCTTGACCAATTCGCAGAAACCAATAATTTGATTTCACTATCATTCATAATCAATTTTAAGAATCATATCAATTATTAGAAAAAATCCGTTATTTTTGTATATTAAGTAAGGTTATATTTTACCTCCGATCAATAAACTCTAAATACCCTCTCCCCTCAGCCTTTTGCTCCTTAACCACACCTGTCCATTGATAAGAACTGACATAACCCGCTGCCAAACCATAACAATATGGAGTATCCACCACAGCAACAATCTCCAACACTTTCTCACCCTGATGATGCGCCACCCAACGAAAAGACTGAGGAACTTCCATGGCATGACCATCAGGCGTCATCAATGACTCTGTTTTCAATGCCACCACTTCGAAAAAAGCATCATCATACTGAATCGATGTGCCATTCACATGACGGTATGACACCGCCGTATACGCAGGCTCACCCGCAAAACCCACAAATGCCAAAACCAACTGCTCTTCTGCGTTTAGGTTAATCACCTGATAAGTAAATGACGATAAGGGTAAAGTCAAATTATGCATTAAAAGCTGTTTAGGCAACATCGACACTGAAATCGACTTCCAATGTTCCAATGTACATAAGCCTGAGAATTTGATGATTTCACCTTTTTGCGTCAATGAACCTCTATACTTCATCAAGACACTAAAATGTTGATACAACGAACTATGCGAAAACCACGTCAAAGCATCCGTTGGCGTTAAAGTGAGATCCACTTTTAAGTCATCTGAATTAGATACAAGGCGATACTTGCCATCTTCCTCATAGAGCGATGAATCTTCAGCAAAATCGATCCGAAATGGTGACTGTTGGAACTTTAATTGATGCTCAATATTATAAATTTTATAGGCATCTTTTGTTTCCGACAGCGCTGTGCCATGTACTAAAGTTGCGCTATTTTCAGGCGCTAAATTCGTCAGTTTAGGCGACACTTTAGTGATCTTCGCCCCTACATCACCAATTACAGCAGCATAAGACAAATAACGATACGGTTCAGGCAAATCAGGAATCATGATACCGTAATGTGTACTCGCAAATTGTGAATGAAATACATGCGCATCAAAATTATAATCACGTGGAAGTTCAGCTTGCGCATCGGGTGAAACCGCACCAAGGAGCTTGGTACCCACTTGACCAAGACGATATTTTACTTTCTGTTGTACGGTATAATTTCGCGGCTTACTGCTTAAAAGTGAATGCATGTATTGCTCAGGGAGAATGAGATCATTACAGACTACTTAGATATAGATGTGAAGTTTATGGCTGATTAGGACTCGAGAATGTGATTAAGGGTCATATCCAAGTTTTTGTAGGACAATTTCATTCGAGATCAGACGTTCAGATCAGCAGAGACTGTATCAAATGGAAGCAATTTTTCTAATATAAACCCAGTATCAATAATTTGAAACCAGCTTGTTTTATTTCATTTTATTCAAATTCCAAGAATGGATATTTCATATCACTGATTTCATATCACTGACTTCATATCACTTATTTCATTCCAAAGATCAGCTTTAAGCCAAGTACAGTCATGACTACACCCGCAGCACGATCAAACACCGCTTTAAATTTTAGATAAACACGACGTGGTTTTTCCGCAGACAAAGCTACAGCAACCAAGGAACACCAGCCTGCATCAATAAAAAAACACAGCAACGGTAATACAAAGTAATAATAGGTCGGGATTTCTTTGGGTAACAATGCGGTAAAAATACTGGCCAAGACAATCGCAATTTTAGGATTGGCCAATTGCGTAATTAAACCTGTGGTAAAGGCACGACGAAAAGACATTTGTGTTGAAACAGATTGATCCGCTTCAATCGGTTCTTTGGCATGCTTAATAATTTTATAGGCAAGCCACAATAAATATAAACCACCGCAGATTTTTAAAGCGAAGTATGCTGAAGGCACAGCGAGCAATAAAGCTTGTAAGCCCAATACAGCAAGCAAGCCAAATATCGCAGCACCAGTTCCTGTACCGAATGCTGTATATAAACCATGCTTACGCGAAATCGCAATTGAATTTTTAGCCACATAAATAGAGGTCGGCCCAGGACTCATCGCACCCAACATCAGTGCAAATGCTATCGATCCTAAAATCCAAAATGATTCCACCGCGACACCCTAACCCAATTTGATTCTGGTAATTCTACCGATTTAAAAATTGAATATCTTGCTATATTTCAATTCATTTTTACAATTTCACCGAATAATTCACTGCAAATTCATTGAATCACCTTCGAATTCAATGCATGATCCATGAATGACATGATTTTTAGATTAGAACCTTTTAGATTAGAACTTTTAAATTAGAACTTTGAGATTAGAACAAAGATGAAATTAGCCGAAGCTTTACTGCTCCGTAGTGACCTTCAAACCAAACTGGCTTCTCTACAGCAACGTATTAATAACAATGTGTTAATTCAAGAAGGTGATCAAGCCAGTGAAGATGCCAATGCATTAATTCAAGAAGCATTCGCAGTCAATCAAGAACTACATCAACTGATTCAGCGTATCCACTTGACCAATGCACAAGCACAGTCCATTGAAGGAAATCCGCTATTGGCTGTTCTCAATCAACGAGATTTATTGACGCAGCAGCATCGCGTATTGCAACAGGCGATTGATAGCTCTCGTCGTGAAAATGGTCGTTATAGTTCAAGCGAAATTCGTTGGATCAAGACCATTTCCGTTGCGGATTTACAAAAACAGGCCGATGCGATTAGTCAGCAACTGCGAAAAAACAATTTGGAAATTCAGGCATCCAATTGGCAAGTTGAATTAATATAGATCACTCAAATTCAGGAAGTTTATCTTTCTCACCCGTTCGGGCATATTGGGCGAGTACACAGCCTTTTATTCGTTTGTAAGGCTTTAATTCAACAAACGATTGCAGAAGTAAAACGTCTACTTCAAAAGCTTACAATGCTGACGTCGCACCCTGCATCTGTTATCTTTTACAAGGTACTTTTCACGACCACGTACTGACACTATGCCCACCCTATTCTTTTTTCAGTTCCTCTATGGATGAAAATTAAAATTGAGCTCTCTACATATTCAGGGTGCTGATTTGACCTGACTCTCGTTCAGCGATTGATTGTTCAGTGGTAGATGGTTATCTGCTAATTTATAATCTTTATCATGTACAGGAACGCCACCAATAATCATCGTGCGCGCTTCAATGTTACGATCATCCGCTTGTTGCATGGAGTCACATCCGAATAAAAATAAACTCAGCATGAAGAATAGGATTTTATTGTTATTGATCATGGCACGCTCCTGATGTGCTTGCTGTGTTTAGATTAACATGACCGTATAAAAAATAAACTTTTATTCCGCCTGAGATTTTCCATTCATACTACTTCAGTATTTATTTTAAGATTTCAGATTTTAGAGTTTAAGCACGGTGAAGACACTGACCTGAAACCAATCCCCCAAGTTCGATAGCCTTGCGTATCAATATGGAAGCGTTGTTTGCTATATAAGCCTAAACCGAGGCGATGTTTTTTGCCTTGCTGATGCCAAAACTGACACAGTTTTTGATCGATTTCATCATGATTGACATAAGGCTTTCGATGCTCATCCAAGGTTTGAAAGTCGACTGCAAAATTACTTAAATGCTTACTGGCTTTCGCGCCATGAACACAGGTATTGGCTTCTCGACTTCGATATACCGACACGATTTTATAATGGGCAAAATAACCTTCTTGTTGCAACTGTTCAATCAACTGTAGTGGCGCAACCAAATTCGACCATAACTTTTTAGGTGGCAAACTAAATCGATGTTGCTGACATTCAGCGCTCAAAGGGTGAGAATTCAGGGTCAACTCATATAAAGTCGGCACTTGTTTTACTTTAGATTGAAAGAACCTTTCGTATTCTTCGATTAATTGCGGGTCTTGAGTGAGTTTCCATTGTTCAAACTGTTGCTGATACTGTGCTTGTTGTCGTTTATCTTTGACTTGTTTTAACTCCTCAGCAGACTGAGTTTTATTTTGAGAATTCTGTTCAGAGCAACCAGAACTAAGTAAAAAGCAGAAAAAAGCACTCGAAAAAAGTGTAAAGGAACGCGAAAGCATATTATTTTTGGATCAGTTATTTTGCGTCATACTAACAAATTTGAAGCGCCAACACAGTTTTTATAGCGCTTTAAAGAAAAACCATATTGATTTTTAAGCTCATATAATTCGAAGAGATTCCACGTTAAAATGGAAATGACCAATCTAGTACGCTTCCTGATCAAATTTTGTTTAATCTTATCTTCCACGCTTTAGAGAATAAAATGTTTGATGACATCGCCCAAACGGTAAATGAGCAACAGATTGAATATTTAGGTGTGCCACTCACTATCAAACGTCTAGATCAGATTCATCCGCAGATTTCAGGGAATAAGTTTTTTAAGCTCAAATATAATTTTCAAGAAGCTCAACAACAAGGCTTTAAAAGTGTGCTGACCTTTGGTGGTGCATACTCCAATCATATTGCTGCAACGGCTTTTGCAGCACATCAGTTTGGTTTTAACAGTGTTGGCATCATTCGTGGTGAAGAACTGAAAGATCGCCCTTTAAACCCAACTTTAGCAACAGTACAAGCACTAGGCATGCAACTACACTTTATCAGCCGCACCGCCTATCGTGATAAAGATCAACCTAAATTCCTCAGCAAGCTCGCTCAACAATTTCCATCGCATTACATCATTCCCGAAGGCGGAACAAACCAACTGGCGATTCAAGGGTGTAAAGAGATTTTAAGCTTACAAGATCAGCAAAATTTTGATGTGATTTGTTGCGCTGTAGGCACAGGTGGAACCATTACAGGTTTGATTGAAGCCAGTTACCCCCATCAAATGGTAATTGGTTTTTCTGCTTTGAAAGGTGATTTTTTGACAGAAGACGTCCGCCAAAAAACGCAGAAGTCCAATTGGTATATGACCGATGAGTTTTGTTGTGGCGGTTATGCAAAAACCACACCTGAATTACTTGAATTTATGACATGGTTTGAACAGAAGTATCATATTCCACTTGAGCAAGTGTATACCGCTAAGATGTTTTACGGCGTATTCCAATGGATTGAGCAAGCAAAGTTTAGAGCGAATCAACGCATTTTGTTAATTCATACTGGAGGCTTACAAGGCAAAATGGTTGATTAAATATCCAATTAAAATGCACAACATCTGCCCTTATATACAGCTTTAAATGCTCTGATGAAATAACAGAATCAATGCTTGAACAAATGATCAAAGAGCCGATTGATAATTATCCCACAGGACGGTTTTCAGTCAGTGCGATTAAACCCACAATCAAACGATACATATTCCAAATGAACGTGATCAAAAGAATGACAAAGCCGATTAAAATAAAAGTAGTAATGAAACCGACCACATAACCGGCCAAACTCAACCAAAAGGTTTTAATCTGCCATTCAACATGACTCTCTAACCATGTCCCTCGAACTTCATTACGTTTCACATAGTTCATGATGATCGCTGCTAGCCAAGTGATCCCCACCACATAACTCGCAAAATATAGACCATAAGTAATCAGATTGAACTGTTTCAAATTTTGTTGTTGATCGGGTTGATTGAGACTTTGCATTATTATTCGAACTTATTCATTGTTGATTATAAGCAAAGTATAAAACAAGCAGTAGAAAAAGAGTATAATCCTGCGTCCTTATTTCCCACGGCGAGTCAGCTATGTCTTTCAATCAATATGATGTCATTGTCATTGGTGCAGGTGCATCAGGTTTAATGACGGCATATATGGCAGCGCAACGTGGTCGTAAAGTGTTGGTCATGGAAAAAGCCAACAAAGTTGGTAAAAAGATTCTGATGTCTGGCGGTGGTAAATGTAATTTTACCAATCTATACGTCGAGCCTGAAAACTATGTTACCCATAATCCTCATTTTGTCATTTCGGCACTGAGCCGTTATACCAATTGGGATTTCATTGGTATGGTCTGTGAATACGGCATCGAATACGAAGAACGCAAACATGGTCAGTTGTTTACTGTAAATGGTGCAAAAGAAATTTTAGCCATGCTTTTAACAGAGTGTGATAAAGCAAAATTCGTTGATATTAAAACCAGTTGTGAAGTAAAAGCGGTCACTGCGCTTGACCCTCAAGGTTTTCAAGTTTCAACCAATGTGGGGCATTTTCAAGCAGAATCAGTGGTGATTGCCTCTGGTGGCTTGTCGATTCCAACGTTGGGCGGTTCAGCGATCGGCTATGAGATCGCAAAACAATATGGCCATCATATTTTCCCTACTCGCGCAGGTCTAGTTCCCTTTACTTTCTCTGATGGTTTCAAAGAAGTAACCACGCGATTGAGTGGTAACGCCGTTGAAGCCACACTGTCCAATGAACTGAATAGCTTCACCGAAGCGTTATTATTTACACACCGTGGTTTGAGTGGACCTAGCTCATTACAGCTGTCTAACTATTGGGATGTGGGTCAAAGTTTCAAAATTGATTTTTTACCAAGCGTCGATTTGAAAGATTTCTTGATCCATAAAAAGAAAAGCCAACCCAAAGTGTTATTACGTACCTTGTTGACTGAGCTTTTACCTAAAAGTGTAGTGCTTGAATTACAAAACTTAATTTGGCTCGATCAAGCAGATACTTCCATTGGTAATATCAGTGATGAAAAATTAGAATTCATCGCATCGCGTTTAAATGGTTTTGATGTCAAACCCTCTGGTACAGAAGGCTACCGTACAGCTGAAGTAACTTTGGGTGGTGTGGATACTACAGAAGTTTCATCTAAAACGATGGAAAGTAAAAAGCAAAAAGGCTTGTTTTTTGTTGGTGAAATCTTAGATGTCTCAGGGCATTTGGGTGGCTATAATTTCCAATGGGCATGGGCGTCTGCACATGCCGCATCGCAGTTTGTCTAATCTTGCTTATACAATCATTGCTTGTCTAATCATTTTACTGTTTAAAATGACTGATTAAAATTTGCTTGAGTAGACATGAATACAGCATCATTCCAAATAATCAGTGCGTAATAGGTGAACATTTTTCGCACTGTTTAAACGTTCAACTGTACGTTCAAGTTTAACCAGCTCTTCTGAAATCTCATTTGAGCTTTGGATACCAGATAGTCTTTTAAAATTTTCAATTAATTTCAACACGAATAATTTCTCCATTTATGATCTTCCTGATCTATACAATATTATTGAATAAATATGACAACAATATAAATAAGTATCTATATTTTAAGAAATTTATTTAATATTAATAAAGCATAAAATATACCAATTTGAAATTTATTTTCTAACTGGTTCTTCAACCTGATCGTTCAGTTGATCCGGCTGCACATCAGTCTTTTGATTATTTACAGGCTGATGTTTAGCAAAAACGAATTTGTAAGCACTGGCTAAAAATCCAATCGTTACCCCTGCAATCACAACTGGGGCAAGAAATTTATTTGGTTGCTTCTTCATTATTTTTCTCTCTGATATAAACTTATCATTTATTTAAACCCTATCAATATATGAGTGAATCTTGTTCAATATCAACTTTTATCTTTAGTCACTTAACTTTGAGTCCTTTTCAAATCCCTTTTGAACCCTTTTTAAATCCCAAATTTTGAATAACAATATGGTCAAGATTAAGTCCAGCCACAACTTATTGTGGCTGAACCTATGGTGATCTTACAGTTTATTTCGGGTCATCTTTAGGTTGAGTATCAACATCAGCTTCTGGCTCACCTGTAGATCCAAAAGGATTATTTAAAGGCTTATTTGTAGGATCAACATCCAGTTGCGTCGGTGGAATATCCGCCTTTTTATATTCTTCAGAAACGGTTGTAGCATCCATTTGTTCTTCTAATGGTGCAACAGGTACTTGAGGACTAGTCGAAGATGAATGAGAAGATGAACCTGAATCCCAGTCTGCTTTCGATGCTGTTTTAGTACCACTTTGAGATGTATGTAAAGGATTTGGTTTATCTGCATCATTTTTTGCTTTGTCGATTAAATCACTCAGTAAGCGCTCTGCAGGCTGACGACCGCCTAAACCAAATGCAAGTGCAAATGCAACCGCGACAGCTCCGAGTGTTAAACCAAATGCCAAATTCACAATTGAATCTGCTATGCCCATGGCACGTAAGCCCATGGCAACTACTAAGCCCATAATCAATACACGAACCAAATTACCTAACCATCGTGCACTATTATTTTCACCACGTTGCACCACATTGGCAACAATATTGGCCAACCAAAATCCGATTACAAGGATTACAGCACCCAGTAGAATATTGGCACCAAAGTAAATAAACATGGCGATTAAATTACTGACTTGTTCAAAGCCCAAGCGATTCGCAGCTTCTGATACTGCAAATAACATGGTGAAGAACACGATCAGATAACCAACAATACAAGACACTTTCGTTGTGCCAAGGAATCGCTGTATATCTAATTTGGCTGGAATCTCATCCACTCCAGTTCCAGAAACCACTTCTACCACCAAATTAGCAACAAATCGTGCCACTACATAAGATAGGATTAAAATTAAACCTGCTGCAATGATATGCGGAATCGCATTCATAATCTCATACAGCATCGCTGTCGCAGGTTGAGAAATCGCTTCTACGCCTAATGCTTCAAAGGCGATGATCAATGAAGTAATGACAATGATCGCAAAGACAAATGAGCCGAGTACTTTAGGAAGATTTGAATTCTTAAATAGTCCGATTTTTTCAGCCTGTTGTTGCACATTCAGACTGCCTAATAGCCCTTCTGTAATACCACGAACAATTTTTGCCAAAATGTAGCCCACAAAAATGATAATACCCGCCATAAAGATATTAGGCAGAAATACTATTGCTTCGTTGACCATGTTTTGAATTGGATACAACAAACCATTCAAACCTAAAATCGATAAGACGATTGGTAAAAACAGCAACAAGATGAGCCAATAAATAATTTCACTGATGTTTTGGCTAAAAGAGTTTACCCCAACATCTTGACTAAGTTTTTCATCTAACTGGGTTTTATTCAGCAACTTGGTTAAACCGACTCTCACCAAATTCGCCACAATCCAGCCAATAAAGCCTACCGCAAGGGCAGCCAATAACTGGGGTATAAACAGTAGGAATTGTTGAACCATATTACTAAATGGACCACTAACACTATTGAGATTGAGCACATTCAATGCCCCAATCACAGCGATAATCATCACCACCCAAAACACAACTCTCGATAAAATATTTTCAATATTTGAGCGATGTCCTGTGGCAGTAGATAGTTTTTGATTGGTATTTAATTTTGATAATACCTTCTTGATCCCCCCTGCAATAATAAGGGCAATAATCCACCCGACAATTAGGATCGCAACTGCAGCTAGAATAGGATGGAATTGTTCCCAATAGTACATGCCATTGAATCCACCTTTCGATGAACCATTTATAAAATCATTCATATCTTCAATCCTCTTCTGTTTGTTCTAGGCATTCCTAGTTTTTGGAAAGTTCTGGTTGTTGAAGCCTTGAGTTAATGTTCAGTTTCTTGTGGTATATGCATTTGCATTATTTCTAATCGTTTTATTTCAATTGTATTTCGCACATCCATGCAATCTTCACCATACATAATTGTCTACTTTTTAAACAATATAGAACTGCAAAATAGCTACAATTCGATACACATCGCTCTAAATCATTTCAGGATATTTCGTTTCACCAACTTCATAAAAAAAGCCCCAGAAGATCTCTGAGGCTTTCAAGGATAATTAAAATATCATCCTATTGATCAGTTGCTGTGGCTGTTGCAGTATCTTCAGCAACAGCATTGGTCGTATTCACAACTGAAGAATCTGTGGCAGTTGCAGTCGTATCTTGATTTTGTTGTACAGCAGGGACACTTGTATCCGCTGGGACTTGACCAGGCTTTGGTTCTCGATCAGCAAGCATATAGAAAATAAGGGCTGCCAAGAAAATCCCAATAATGATTAAGATAAATATCGGAATTCTTTTCTTTTCAGCTTTTTCAAGTTCATTCGTTTTATGCGGTTCTTTATTAAAATCATGTGGCATATTGATTCCCCTTTAAAACGATATTATTTGATGTTTTTTTATACTATCAAGTATTTGTGTTGCATTGTGTGAGTAAAGCGTAGGAATTGGTACAGACAGAATAGTCCTGAGATAAAAAGAAAAATGGGCTATAATATGCTCCCTTACTTTTCGCTGTTGTTAATATATGACCTATCGCAGGCAAAGTGTCTCTTTAGACTTAGACACAGATGTCACTCATCAATGTTATTTACATAAGACGCGTGATGAGCATTTGATTGGAATTATTGAATTCAATAAGCCAAGCTACATTTTGAAATGGGGTGACCTCGAATATTTCCGTCGCAAAACTGAAGAGTTTTCTGTGATGCCATTTCCTGAATGCGTCAATGCGATGATTATTGATATTCGTAATATTATTGCATTTTTAGACAATGAAGTTCCTATTATCCCATGGCGTTTATTGGAAGAAGATTGCCCAATCCGATTAGTTGTACCACATGATCGTTTGGAGCATTATGCTGGATTATTTGAACCGACTTGGCTCACCAGTGATGTAGAAACAGCAATCCAAGAAATTCGTCAATTTATGGATATGTTCGTTCATTGAGATTTGCATTGATTAAATGCACATTGATTAAATGCACATAAAAAACCTCCTTGAAAGGAGGTTTTTAATTATTTATAGATCGAATGATTTACTCATGTATGGGGTCTAAAAAACCTTAATCCTAGAAGATCAGTATTCAAACATGGCCGTCTGTCTATAACAGTATCTAGCTGAAAATTATCTACCTGCAATTACCAATAATTTTCTACGGCAATATTTCCTTCACCACGACGATTCATGATCAAACCACGTGCTTTCAAAGCTTCTTTGGTGTCTTCAACCATTTCAGGGTTTCCGCAAAGCATAATATGAGATGTTTCCACATTAAAGTTTATACCTGCATATTTTTCTAGTTCACCATTTTCAATCAATACTGGCAATCGATCATGCAAGGTTGCATGTGGATCTCGAGTAATAATTGGGATGAACTTAAATCCTGTGTGCCCTTCACCAAAGGTCACAGCAATCTCTTGAATACGTTCTACATAAGCCAACTCAGATGCTGTACGCACACTATAGACCAAATGTATATTTTGATATTTGGCCCATGTATCAAAATCTTGCAACATCGAAATAAAGGGAGCTAAACCCGTCCCTGTGGCAAGTAACCATAGGTCTTGAGGCAAAGGCAGTTGATAACGTGTGAGTGTCAAAAAACCATAGGGAATTTTTTCTAAATAAAGTTCATCACCCACTTGGAGATGTTGCAAATTTGAAGTAAAAGCACCATCTGGCACAACGATCGAAAAAAATTCTAGCGTTTCATCGAAAGGCGAAGACACGACGGAATATGCACGAACAACTAAATCATCACCGACTTTTAAACCAATTCGAGCGAACTGCCCTGCCGTGAATTTAAAATGTGATGGTCGTGTCATGGTAAAACTAAACAATGTATCGGTCCAACGGTGAACAGATAAAACTTTTTCTAGAGTAAATTTTTCAATTGACATAATTTCAACGTGGCACGACAGACTGTGCTCATGTTAGCATGACACTAGCGGTGATTGAAATTTCATATCGCCATACTATACAAGCCCAATAAAATGTTGATCAAAGTTTTAGATATTGAGTTGTGGATGCTTCGAATTTAAGCTCAACTTTAAACGATCAAATGTCTTATACTAGCAATGTTCTATCACCATCATTGTGAACTCGCGATTTTGGTGTATATCCATGGTCTATACCTATTGAGTAAGTCCATGAATGTGCCAATGATCTCATTTCAAATAATTGGTCATGACTCAGCCATTCACAATGTTCTCGATATGAAATATTTTCATCACCAACTCTTATTTATATATTCACATTAAGGCTTCACCCATGCGCATGACATTACGCCAACTGGCTGTTTTTGTAGCCGTTGCTCAAGAAGGTACCGTGACCAAAGCAAGTGATGCAGTTCGACTAACTCAAAGTGCTGCAAGTATGGCTTTGGCTGATCTTGAAGATGGTTTAGGTGCTCCGCTGTTTGATCGTTTGGGAAAACGTTTACAATTGAATGATCTAGGTCGTTTCTTACTTCCACAAGCACTTGAAATTTTAGGTCGTTGTGAAGCCTTTGAACAAGCAGCAAAAGGTGAACTACAAAGCATTGATTTGCGTATTGGTGCAACACTGACGATTAGTGACTACCTCATGCCTGATTTGATGGCCAATTTTCTTCAAGAGCAACCTCAAGCTCATTTGCAGTTACAGGTCGGTAATACTCGTCAAATGATTGAAGCCGTTAATCAATTCCAACTGGATTTAGCCCTGATTGAAGGTTCATGTCATTTGCCACAACTACAGTCTATTCACTGGCGTGATGATGAGTTAGCCGTATGTTGTTCTCCAAACCATCCTTTGGCTCAGCTTGACCATCCAATTACCCTGAAAGATTTTGTTGATGCGGAATGGATCCTTCGTGAGGAAGGTTCTGGTACACGTGAAGTGTTTGATAATGCAATTTTAAAAGATCTACCCAATGCCAATATCCGTTTAACACTTGGGCACAATGAAGCAATTTTAAAAATTGTCGCGGGTGGTTTAGGTGTGTCGTGTATCTCTAAACTTGCGATCCAACCCTTGATTGAAAAACGACAATTGGTGATTTTAGATACACCATTCTGGCAATTAACACGCCCATTATTTATGCTCGTTCATCGTCAAAAGTATCAAGGCCCGGGATTAAAATCCTTTATGAAATTCTGCGATGAATAACAAGCATTTTCTCAAAAAATAGACGTTTAAAATGATAAAGGCCCCAATGATGGGGCTTTTTTCATGATGCAAATTTGCTATCAAGCGGCAAAATTATTGAGCATTTTCACCAAGTAACTCTTTGCGACGATGCTCTGGAATAATCGGCTTATCAGAAAGTTTCGCCATTTTCTTACGTTGATCTTCAATTGCCTTTTGCTGTTCCAGTAAATAATAACGAGCTTTGGCTTCTTGCTCTTGCTTATGTAGTTGATACTTTTCAAAACCTAGATAACCGAATCCAGCCAATAAAATTAAGGAAATTAGCCCGAGTAAAATCCATGGATTAAAATTGAGTTCCATTTTCCTATTGGGTTTGATTTTATGCGTGTTATAGGAAAGCTGAGTCTTGACCTTTTGTAATTTATTCTCATCCTGTTGTTGAGTAAGATCCTTAGAATTTGACTCAACTGAATGGCTGGCTGTACTTTGCTGACGATCAGCCCCCATACTCCGGTTATATTCAGGAATTGATGTCGTATGTCTTGATCCTAGTTCTTGTTGAAGCTGCTCAAAAGGGTCGCTCGACAATGGAACAATCGTCTTGGCATGGCTTAAATGAGCCGAGTCATTTGATGGTGTAATTAATGACGCTGTTGGCTTTTCATGGAAGATCGGTTTTATTTCAGTTGGATGTGATAAATCTAAGGTTCCTTTAATATCTACATCTACAGGCTCGGTCAATGTAGACAACTTTGCTGTTTGAGGTATTTTAATTTCATCTTCAGATTTCAGAAGCAAAACAGGCGTGTTTACCACCTTTTGAGTTTGATCGGCACTTATATCAAAATGATCTAGAGAATCTTGTTGTACTGAATTAGAATCTTCTATGAATTCCGGTAAATCTGAATTTTCATTCGAAACAAATGTACTACTATTTATCTGAACAATTGAATCACTTGGAATATATGGTTTAGCTTGTTCATTATTTTCAGATTTTTCCATCAAATCAGATAGATTTTCGGACGCAAACTCAGGATGAACATCCCTTGTAACTTGAGTATTTTGCTCCCGAATGCTTTCTTTATGATTTAAAAGAGTATTCGAACTAGTTAAATTGTTTGATTGAATTTGTTGTTTGTGAGGTTGATAAGACTGCTCCTCTGTACCCTCTTTATTTACAGCGTTTAGAGTATTCACCATATTTAAAGGCTTTTGATCAACATCATCCTTTTTGATATTCAGTTTTATACCGTTTTTAAGTTTCTGATTGTTTTCTAAAAGTGCTAGCGTAGTAGGATGTTTTTTTTCATCTGCATCATTTTCGTTTAAAGTAGCTTCTTTTTCTTGCTGTTCTTTTTTTAATACCTCTAAATCTTCCTCTTCACTATAAAAAATGTTATTTCGAGGTTTTTCAGTTCTGGCGTTTTTGTAATCTAAACGGACAATAAATTTGGCAATATTTTGAGCATCTTTCTCTTCAACCAAGCATTTTACACGCTCACCAATTTGTGGTTCTAAAGTTGAATTTGGAAAATCTTTCACTGAAAAATGAACGTCTATATCTTTATCTGATAAATGAATGATTCCCACCTGCTCGGTAGCATCATAAGATTTAAGTGTTCCCTTATAAAACATAGACTGTCCCCAAAGCCTTAACAATCAAAAAATTTGTTATGTTCTTTTAACATTATTTGTATGAAAATTAACAAAAATGAGACATGCAGCCTCTTTGCTATATTACTCAATTTTTAGCCTTTATGTATATAGGTAAGTGATTTAGGTTTAAAAATTTGATCTATTTAATATAAATATTAGGTATTAGGGTATATATGATTTTTGTTCATCATGTTTCCCTAAAAGTGATCCAAAAACCCTACAAAACATTGTTTTATCATGATTAAATTTATAAAATCGATTGATTCTCCTGAAAATGGATTCAAAAAAGGGGGAATCCCCCCTTCACATATAACTTCAACATTTAACGAATTGAACATTAACATTCAAAATTTGGTCAAAAGACAAGCTATTATTTTCTAAAACTCGACAATAAACTGGTCGCAATCGACTCATTATGCGCCAAAATCTTTTTCTGCTTGGTCTTAGCAGGATTCGGGTCTACACGCTCAATACGTGCTGCCTTTAATTTGTCACCATTTTCTTCAAGGACAAATTTCACTTTTTCATTTTTTTTCGGTTCAGTTTCAAGTGCATCTGGAAAGTCTGAAATATGGAAAAATATATCTTCACCCGCCATCGAAATAAATCCAAACCCTTTCTCTGGATTGAATTTAATCACTTTCCCAAATTTAAATTCTAATTTCATGAACTTAACCCTACTCTATAAACACATTGATCTTAGTATATAAAAAAGAGGCACCAAGCCCCTTTTTTACTGATTTTAAATTCAGTCTTTCTGCACAGAACCGAAAATTTTATCACCTGCATCGCCTAAGCCGGGAACAATATAACCATTTTCGTTTAGACCTTGGTCAACCGATGCAGTAAAGATAATCACATCTGGGTGAGCTGCTTCTACACGTTTAATTCCTTCAGGTGCAGCAACCAAAACCATGACACGGATATCTTTACAGCCACTTGCTTTCAATACATCAATCGCAGCAACCAATGAAGAACCCGTTGCAAGCATTGGATCAATGATCATGGCTAAACGGTTTTGAACGTCAGGTACTAACTTTTTGTAGTAAGTACGCGCTTCAAGTGTTTCTTCATCACGTTCAAGACCCAATACAGAAACTTTAGCACTTGGGATTAGGCTTAAGAATCCATCGAGCATCCCAATACCAGCGCGTAGAATCGGTACGACAGTAATTTTCTTGCCCGCGATACGGTCAACAGTGACTTTACCATTCCAACCCGCAATTTCATGGTCAACCACGGGTAAGTCCTTTGTTGCTTCATACGTCAAAAGCATGGTTACTTCTTGAGCAAGTTCACGGAAGTTCTTGGTGCTGATATCTGCACGACGTAATAAACCTAATTTATGACGAATGAGCGGATGACGGATTTCTTGAATGGGCACGGGAGAACACCTAAAACATAAAAGTAAATTTCCACTATTATAAATGTTTTTTATATAAGAAATAAGAAAAGCCCTCAATCAATGAGGGCTTTTTTTGTTAACCGCTATAGGTTTTTTAGATGATTACACAATTTTATTGAAGAACAATGTGTAATGGAGCTACCAGTTGTGCTTGGTTCGCCAAAGCAATAATCGGATCTGGATAAACACCAATCACCAATACTGCCAATGCTGCAAGCAACACCATGATGCCACCCACTTTCTGACCCCAATGTTTATCAGCATCAATACGTGGTGTTTCTGGTGCTGTCATATACATCACAATCATCACACGGAGGTAGTAGTACAAACCAATACCTGAACCGATAATGATCATTGCAGCAAAGAACCAATGTTGCTCAGACACAACCGTCATCACAAGCATGAACTTACCAATGAAGCCCGCTGTTAACGGAATACCCGCTAAAGACAACATCATCACTGTTAAGGTAGCCGTTAGCACTGGACGACGCCAGAACAAACCACGATAGTCGGCAAGTGTTTCTGCTTCATTGGCATTGTTGTACGGACTCGACATTAACGCGACAGCACCAAAAGCACCGATCGTTGTTAATACATAAGTCACCACATATACGTTTACAGACGTTAAGCTCAAGAATGATGCACTGATCAGACCGAGCATTAAGTAACCGAAATGCGCAATTGAAGAGTAAGCCAAGATGCGCTTAAGGTTGACTTGTTTAACCGCAAGTAAGTTACCTACAAGAATCGACATCACTGCAATCACGATGATGATCGTCTTGATTGCTTCAACGCCAATCACGCCAGAAGACAATAAGTAACGAATAAACAAACCAATCATCGCCACTTTTGCAACAGTTGCTAAGAACGTTGCGATTGGCGCAGGCGCACCTGCATAAACGTCTGGTGTCCATTTATGGAATGGCGCAAGAGACAATTTAAATGCAACTGCGGCAACGATTAAACCAAGACCCAAGATGCCGAATACAGACGTGAATTTCTCACCCAATTGTGGAAGATACGCTTGAAGCGCCATCATCAATTGTGGATCTTGAGTTTGCGTTAATGTCCAGAACATATCATCGACTTGACCAGCAAATGACAGTGAACCCAACATTGCGTAAACGTAAGCCATACCCATCAACAACATCGCCGAAGCGGTTGCTGAAAGCACAAGATACTTAATACCCGCTTCTAAAGACTTCGCACGTTGATGTGTATAAGCCAACAGACCATATACAGGAATCGACATCAACTCTAAGCTGATGAAGAACGATGCAAAGTGAGCGCTTGATACCATTAACATTGCGCCCGAAATCGAGATCAACATTAAGATATACAGCTCTTCACGATTGTCTTTATACGAATCAATATACGCGTGCGATAAAGTACAGCAAGCAAGTGCTGCAACAATAATCACCAACTGATAAAGCA
This sequence comes from Acinetobacter sp. CY79, assembly GCF_059515845.1. Lineage (NCBI taxonomy): Bacteria > Pseudomonadati > Pseudomonadota > Gammaproteobacteria > Moraxellales > Moraxellaceae > Acinetobacter > Acinetobacter sp. CY79. Next base: position 24,170 of record NZ_JCAKMY010000011.1, on the reverse strand, counting down.
ATGAAAATGGATCGACAATAAATAGACCCATCACATTTTTAGGAACAACTTCACCACCAAACATGGTTAATAAAATGTTTGCCAGTGCTAAATTCAGACCAATCACAGAAACAGTCGCAATCAGATTGTGATTACGTTTGATCGCTGTAAGGATCATCACGACGATTGCTGTCAAAGCAACAATCATCACTGGAGCCAATGGCATTAGCTCAGAAAAAGAGAGTGTGAAGTTCATGACTTATTGGATCTCCACATTTTCAAATTGAGTTGTTGTTTGTTGAACAACTTCAACTGCTTCTTGTACTGGAATATAGCTGTTCGCTAACCACGCCATACTTGAGTTTGAAATATCAAGGAAAGTTTGTGGGTAAAGACCAAGCCACAGTAGACCTAAAGCACAGATCGACAGAATCACTAACTCTCGCGCATTTAAATCTTTCAATGGGCTCGTGTAGTGCTGTTTTTGCTCTTCATTTGGCGTACCAAACAATGCTTTGTGAATCAGGATCAAACCATACAAACCAGCGAATACTAAGCTGACCGCAGCAATGATTGTGAACGTTGGGAACTTGGCAAACGCACCCATCAAGATCAGGAATTCACCGATAAAGTTACCTAAACCTGGAATACCCACAAGTGCAGCGACGAAGAACATTAAGAAGAATGGTAAGTATTGGAATTGACCACGGATACCACCCATCAAACGTAAATCACGCGTATGTAAACGCTCATACACTTGACCACACATAATGAACAATGCAGCAGATGACAAGCCATGTGCCAACATCATGATCATTAAGCCTTGGAACGTCAGAACGTTACCTGCATAAATTGCAAGTAATACAAAGCCCATGTGTGAAATTGAAGTGTACGCAAGCAGACGTTTCATATCTGTTTGTTGGAAAGCACACCATGCACCGTAGAAAATACCGATCAAACCAAGAATGATTGCGATATCTGCAAACTGTGCAGACGCAGCGGGGAAGAACGGAATCACGAAACGTAATAAACCGTATGCCGCTGTTTTAATCAAGATACCTGCTAAGTCTACAGAACCTGCTGTAGGCGCTTGAGCATGCGCATCTGGTAACCAACCGTGTAATGGGAAAACTGGAAGTTTTACCGCAAAACCGATGAATAAACAGATCATGAATGCATAAGCAATTGCGGGTGCTTGAGTATCAAGTGCATTTGCTACAGCCATTAAATGACCGTAACCAAAGCTAATCGTTTGCGTCATCATGTATCCATAGATCACCAGACCTAAGATACCCACAAGCATGATCAAACCAGCAACTTGTGTGTAGATGAAGAATTTAGTTGCAGCATAAACGCGCGATTTACCATCTGCTCCTTTATGACCCCAAAGCGCGATCAAGAAGTAGATCGGTACCAACATCATCTCCCAGAAGAAGAAGAAGAGGAACATATCAATCGCTAAGAATACACCGATCACACCACCCAAAGACCATAAAAGGTTTAAGTGGAAGAAACCAACATTCTTTTGAATCTCGCCCCATGAACAGCCCACTGCCAACACACCTAGGAGTGCAGTCAAACCAACCATGAGTAAAGATAAACCATCTACCGCTAAGTGGATGTTAATACCAAGGGTTTGAATCCATGGCACCATGAATTCAGCAGACCACGTTGGAGCAGCGCCACCAACTTCATAGCTATACGTACCTGACTGCCAAAGTGCAATACAGATCACTAAAGTAACAAGCATACCTGCCATCGCAATATAGCGCGGCAAATGTTCGTCGAACTTGTCGACTAACCAACATACAAAACCAGCAATGAACGGTACTAAGATCAGCGCGGGTAAAAACCAGTTGTTTGTGATTTCCATCTTATTTCCCCACGACCTGAGTCACGACCAAGATCATCAAAATGACAACGATACCGAATGCCATACTTGATGCGTATTCACGCAATGAACCTGTTTGACGTGAGCTTGTGAAGCTATGACCACCTTTCACAATAGCAGGAAGCATTAACCACAAACCGTCAATTGGATCACGACCTAAAATCTTCGCGATAAGTAAATAAGGCTTAACAAATACGATGTCATACAACGCATCAAAGCCAAGTGCATTACGGCAAATATTCACGAGTCCAGCACCTAAGCAAGTGTTTGCAAATGATTGAACTGCTTTATATGCAAATGCAAATAACACCACACCAACCACTAGACCAGTCAATGCAACAGCAATGGCTACATATTCAGCGCCATGCGCACCAGCTTTTAGCGCTTCAGGAATTTCAAATGCAGGAATTTGAGCAGCATTCAAAATACTCATGACTGGTGCTTTCAGCACAATTGCCAAGCCTGTAGAAAGTACAGCAAGAATCGCTAAAGGCGCCCAATAGGTTGCACCTTTGATTTCGTGATAAGGCGTGTTTTCTTTACCAAAGAATACGATCCAGATTAAACGGAACGTATAAATAGACGTTAAGAATGCCCCCACAACACCAACCCAATACAAGATATTGAAGATTGACTCACCCGCTAAATGCTGTTGTGTCCATACTGCTGCAAGAATCGCATCTTTTGAGAAGAAACCAATCGTTAAATATGGAATCGCTGCCAATGCACCGCCACCAATGGCGAAACAAGCGAATAGGAATTTGTTCTTGTAGAACAAGCCACCCATTTTGAAAATATTTTGTTCGTGATGGAACGCAAGAATGACTGCACCAGACGACAAGAACAATAACGCTTTAAAGAATGCGTGAGTCAACATGTGGAACAGACCTGCTTGGTATGCTTCTGCACCCACTGCCATGAACATATAACCCAACTGACTCATAGTAGAGTAAGCAAGAATACGTTTGATGTCTGTTTGAACCAAAGCTGCAAAACCAGCAACAAGCAAAGTCACTGCACCCGTGATTGAGATGAAGATCATCACTTCTGGCGCCATTTCCATCACAGAGAACATACGGCAGCACAGGTAAACACCCGCTGTTACCATGGTCGCTGCGTGGATCAATGCAGATACAGGTGTAGGACCTGCCATCGCATCTGCTAACCATGTTTGTAATGGGATTTGAGCAGATTTACCTGCAGCACCCAAGAACAACATTAAAGCAGTCCAAATGGTGAGTGATGAACTTTGTGTCATAACCGTTGGCGCATTTGCTACGATTTCAGCAATATTCAAAGTTCCAAACTGTTGGAAGATTAAGAACAAAGCGATCAATAAGAACACGTCACCAATACGTGTTACGGTAAATGCCTTGATTGCTGCAACACCATTGGATGGGTTTTGGTAGTAGTAACCAATCAGCAAGTAAGAACACAGACCTACACCTTCCCAACCGAGGAACAATAACGCTAAGTTATCGCCAAGTACGAGAAGCAACATGCTCGCAACGAACAAGTTGAAGTAAGAGAAGAAACGTGCGAAATCTTCTTCACCACGCATGTACCATGAAGCAAAGATATGAATCAGGAAACCAACGCCTGTGACCATACCGAGCATCAAGAGCGATAAACCATCAAGGTGTAAGCTAATGCCAGGTGCGAAACCTGCAACATTGAACCACGTCCAAAGATGATGAACTTCAGCTTGTTGACCGCTATTGATAAACTGCATACCTGCAATTAGAGCAAATAATGCAGAAAGACCAACAGAACCTACACCAATGATGGCTGCAACAGATTCAGGAAGCTTGTTACGCCCTGCCGCTAAAAGGACAAAACCAATGAGCGGGAATAATATCGTTAATGCTAATAAACTCATCCGCGCATCTCACTAGCAGCATCTACATCCAAATGATGGAAGCGATGGTAGAACTGAAGGACGATTGCAAGTCCGATACAAGCCTCAGCCGCAGCAAGCGTTAGGATCAGAATGAACATGATTTGTCCATCTGGTTGCACCCAAGCACTGCCCGCCATAACGAATGCAAGCGCTGCTGCATTCATCATCACTTCGAGACTCATTAACACAAATAAAAGGTTACGACGAACCATCACACCGTAAAAACCGAGTGCAAAAAGAATGGTCGCAACAATCAAACCATGTTCTAAAGGGATATTACCCATTATTCTTTTCCTCTTCTGCACTTGGTTCACGTTTGCCCAAATGGAATGCCGCTACCAAGGCAGCAAGCAATAACATCGCAGCAATTTCAACCAATAATAAGTACTTCGTAAACAGTGCAATACCGACTTCTTTCGGTCCAACCATTTCTGTACCCATCAATGGTGCAGTCACGGTGTTGAAATCAGAAGTAAATGTCCAAATCAGCGTTAAGCCCATCAGGAAACTCATCAACGCTGGATATGCCCAAGCAGATGAAGTCATCCATTTACGTTCTTGTTCAACCGTGTGTTGACCTAAATTCAGCATCATCACCACGAATACGAAAAGAACCATGATCGCGCCTGCATAGACGATGATCTCAAGCGCACCCGCAAATGGCGCGCCCACGATCATGAACATCCCTGCTACAGCAAGTAACGACACGATCAAACTTAATAATGCATGTACAGGATTCGCGTTGGTCACAACACGAATCGTGGAAACGATGGCCACAAGTGCCATCAAATAAAATGGCCACATCATGGTAATAGACTCCGTACATCAACTGGCGCGCTTTCGCGTTGTGCTTGACCTTTATCTTTACCTGTTACAGCCATACCCGTTACACGGTAGAAGTTGTAGTCAGGGTATTTACCTGGACCTGAGATGAGTAAGTTTTCTTTCTCATACACCAAATCTTGACGAACGTATTCGCCCAATTCGAAATCAGGTGTCATTTGAATTGCAGTCGTAGGACATGCTTCTTCACACATACCGCAGAAAATACAGCGAGAGAAGTTGATACGGAAAAATTCCGGATACCAACGACCATCTTCTTTTTCAGCTTTTTGTAATGAGATACAGCCAACAGGACATGCAACAGCACAAAGGTTACACGCCACACAGCGCTCTTCGCCATCTGGGTCACGTGTTAACACGATACGACCACGGAAACGCGGTGGTACGATGTCTTCAGCTTTAACTTCTGGATATAAAATGGTGTCACGTTTACGTGTTGCATGGCTAAACACCATGAACAACGAACGAACGATCGTCCCAAATCCAGCTAGAATTTTATACATTTTGTACTCCCTGCTGTCCTAGGCCTGATTCATCAGAATCACAGCACCAGTCACCAACAAGTTGACCAACGCTAAAGGCAAACAAATCTTCCAACCGAAGTTCATCACTTGGTCATAACGAGGACGCATAAGCGAACCACGAGCCAAGACAAACATCATCACAAAGAATGCGGTTTTAATAATGAACCAGAACGCTGGTGGAAGGAACGGAATGTCTAAGTTGAAAGGCGCTAACCAACCACCAAAGAATAAAGTCACGATCAAAGCAGAGATCAGTACCACGTTGACGTATTCCGCAACGAAGAACATCCCCCACTTCATACCACCATATTCAACATGGTAACCTTCAGCCAATTCTTGTTCTGCTTCTGGTTGGTCAAATGGATGACGATGCGTTACCGCAACACCCGCAACCACGAAGATTAAGAACCCTAAGAATTGAGGAATCACAAACCAAACATCTTTTTGCGCTTCTACAATTTCACGCATGTTGAATGAGCCTGCAATCGCAACCACACCCATGAGTGAAATACCCAAGAACACTTCATACGAAATGGTTTGAGCTGCAGAACGTAAACCACCCAGCAATGCATATTTGTTGTTAGAAGACCAACCACCAAATAGAACTGCGTAAACAGCGATACCTGCCATTGCCATAAAGAACAATAGACCGATGCTCATGTCTGCAACACCTAAATAAGGTGAAACAGGAATAACCATGAACGATAGCACCGCAGTTGCCATCGCAACTGCTGGCGCTAAACGGAATGTTAATTTGTCAGCAAACTTCGGTGTCCAGTCTTCTTTGAACATGATTTTAAGCATGTCGGCAACGATCTGGAACATACCACCTGGACCGACACGGTTAGGACCGTAACGGTCCTGCCATAAGCCCAGTAAACGACGCTCAATGAACGACATCAACGCAGCGATCAATACCACAACCAGTAAGATCACAATCGCTTGAACGACTGAGTAGGCAATTGGCCAGTTCTCAGCCCAAAGCGGCGTTTGACGGATTAATTCTTGTTCCATGAATTATGCTCCTACCGCTACTGATACAGGCTCTGCTAACGATACCGTTGGTGCTAGACCAATTGGGTAGCCAATATAACCTGTTGGTAAATATTCAATCACTTGAACTGGAAGCACGATCGACGTATCGCCTGCTTTCACAGTGATTTTTTGACCATCTTTCAAATTCAAACGAGTCGCATCTTGCTCACCCACTGCAAATACCGCTTCAGGAATACGTGATTCCATTGCAGGAGTTTTCACTGTGAATTCACCCGAACCGAAGATGTGATGCATTGGCACTAAACGGAAGCTTTCAGCATTTACAAGTACAGGTGCAGGCGCAACGAATGTACGTGCAGGACGTTTAGTTAAACGATCAAATAAACGGATACCTGAATCACCACCTTTCAATGAACCACCCACTTTGTCTTGGAATTTGTTCCAAGCTTGTGGAGAGTTCCAACCCGCTGACCATGCAAATGGTACAAGTGGTGAAGGTGTTTGATTACCGACATAACCTTCCATAGAGAACGTTAATGCAGAATCTTTATCGCTCGGTTGTTTCGGCTCATGAATCGACAATGGCGCACGCATAGATGTACGACCAGAGTAACGTCGTGGTTCACGCGCAACTTTAAGACCATGTACACGGAAGCCAGCATCTGGAGCGACATCTTGAACCGCTTCTAAAGCAGGGACATTTTTCGCAACTGATTCGATCACATCATCAAGTACAGTCCAAGAGATCGCTTGACCTTTTACGCCAGTTTCAATGGCATGAATCCAACGCCATGATTCTTTAATCGCATATTCAGGTTTGTAGTAGCTTGCGTCATACACTTGGTAGAAACGTTGAGCACGACCTTCTTGAGAAACCACCGTACCATCACCTTCAGCAAATGAAGCAGCCGAAAGAACGATATTCGCCTTTTTCACAGTTTCAGTTTCTGAATGGTCAAGTACGATGATGTCTTTAGCCTTAGCCAACGCAGCATCAATTTGTTTCGCTGGTAAACGACGGTAAAGGTCATTTTCAACAATCACAACCGTGTCGTAGTCTTGAGCAAATGCTTGCTCTAAGCTTAGACCACCCAAAATTGCCATACCCATTGAGTTCACTTCAGGAACCGTCAATGTCAAACCTGCGTTAGCACCCAAGTTTTGAGCAACTTGAGCTGCAGCTTCCATGATCGCAGGATCTTGTAAGCTTGTACCCGAGATGATCAATGGTTTTTTAGCCGCTTTCAACGTATCCGCAATGGTTTGAGCAAATGCTTTTGCATCATCATCTAAACCAAGAATTGCTTCACCTTTCACACCCGCAGCAACAGCAAAACCTAAACGTGCGATGTCGTTTGGAGAAGCAACCACTTCACCCGTTGCCACATCAGCTAGACGTGTTTGCGTTGCAGCCAAGATATAAATTGGAGATTTAGCATCTTGTGCAATACGTTGAACAGGTTCAGCTAACCACTCTTGAGTACGCTTCTCTGCCGCCATTTCTTTAGCTTTATTCTTCGCAGCTTGGCGAACAGATAAAGCCATACGAGGTGCAGTTTGCGTTAAATCTTCACCTAAGATCAGTACCGCGTCATAGCTTTCGATTTCACGCATACCTGGGTTGTATACACCTTCGGTTTGCATGATGGATGCAGCAAGTTCCACCAAGTTCTGCTCTTTTTGAGAAAGACCTGTAGAGAAGTTTGCTTGTCCTACCAATTCACGTAACGCAAAGTTAGATTCAAGTGATGCACGTGGTGAACCAATACCCAATACTTTTTTGCCTTGGATATTTGCAATCACTGTATCTAGAGCTTTATCTACAGAAACGGTTTCAACATTGGTACCTGAACGGAACTGCGGTTGACGTGGACGATCCGCACGGTTGACATAACCTGTACCGAAACGACCTTTATCACATAGGAAGTATTGGTTCACTTCACCGTTGAAACGGTTTTCTACACGACGTAATTCGCCATAACGCTCACCCGGAGAGATGTTACAACCTGAAGAACAGCCTTGGCATACGCTTGGCGCATACTGCATATCCCATTTACGGTTATAACGCTCTGAATGCGTTTTATCAGTAAATACACCTGTTGGGCATACTTCAGTCAAGTTACCTGAGAATTCAGACTCTAACGTGCCTGATTCTGGACGACCGAAGTAAACACGTGATGCATTTGCATACACGCCAAAGTCTGTACCACCAGCGTAGTCTTTGTAGTAACGAACACAACGGTAGCATGCGATACAACGGTTCATTTCGTGAGAAATGAATGAGCCTAGCTCTTGGTTGTAATGCGTACGCTTTGTGAAACGGTAGCGACGACGATCATGCTGAGTCATCACCGTCATATCTTGTAAATGACAGTGACCACCCTCTTCACAGACTGGACAGTCGTGTGGGTGATTGGTCATCAAGAACTCAACAATAGACGCACGAAAATCTTTTGCTTCTTTGTCTTCAATCGAAATATAGGTATTGTCAGACGCAGGCGTCATACATGACATTACTAAGCGACCGCGAGTATCTTCAGGGTTCGCATATTGAGTAACAGCACACTGACGGCAAGAACCAACAGAACCTAAGGATGGATGCCAACAAAAGTATGGGATGTCAATGCCTAGACTCAAACACGCTTGTAGCAAGTTTTCTGAGCCGTCGACTTCATACGATTTACCATCGACATGAATTGTAGCCATAGTCGAATTCCTTAAGCTTGTTCAACGTTGCGAGTTTGAGCAGCAGCATTCACCACTTTTGCTTCAAATTCACCACGGAAATGTTTAAGTGCGCCCATTAAAGGTTCCATCGCACCCGGTGCGTGAGCACAGAAAGTTTTACCAATCCAAAGCTTACGAGTTAACTCTTGTAAGTGATCGATATCTTCCTGCTTACCTTCGCCATTTTCTAACGCTTTCAATGCTTTAACAGCCCAAGGTAAACCATCACGACATGGAGTACAGAAACCACAAGACTCACGTGCAAAGAATTCTTCAAGGTTACGTGTTGCTGAAACCATACATTGAGTTTCATCAACCACCATGAGCAAACACGTCCCTAGACGTGAACCTGCTTTCATGATGCTTTCCGCATCCATAGGAAGATCGATATGTTCTGCAGCCAAAAAGTCTGTAGATGCACCGCCTGGTAACCATGCTTTAAGCTTCAAGCCATCACGCATACCACCCGCGTGATCTTCAATCACTTCACGTGCAGTGGTACCAAAAGGAAGTTCCCAAAGACCTGGGAATTTTACTTTACCTGATGCGCCGTAAATTTTCGTACCTGGATCTTTCGACTTGCCTTCAGACAAACCGATATACCATTCAGGACCACGAAGCATAATTGCGGGTAAGTTATTGTAGGTCTCTACGTTGTTCACAATCGTAGGACGACCCCAAGCACCTGCAACTTGCGGGAATGGTGGTTTAGTACGTGGGTTTGCACGGCGACCTTCAAGCGAGTTAATCAATGCAGTTTCTTCACCACAGATATAACGCCCTGCACCTGTATGCACATATAACTCAAAACTCCAGCCCGTTCCTAGGATGTTTTCACCCAAATAACCTTTGGCACGGATTTGATCTAATGCTTCATTCAAGTACTTCGCAGCTTCGATATACTCACCACGAATGAAGATATAACCATGTGTCGCTTCTAATGTATAAGCAGCAATCAACATCCCTTCGATCAATTGATGAGGAAGATCTTCCATCAACAAACGGTCTTTGAATGTCCCTGGTTCCATCTCATCGGCATTACAAATCAGGTAACGTGGACCTGAGTTGTCATTTGGTGCCATCAGCGACCATTTGATCCCTGCTGGGAAACCTGCACCACCACGACCTTTAACGGTCGCAGCTTTAATCACTTCAAGCACATCTTTCGGTGGCATCGTGATTGCTTTTTTAAAGCCTGCATAACCTTCAAGCGCTTCATAGTCATCAGCACTACGAACATTCGCTTGTTTGCTCAAACGCCATGTCAGCGGATGAGTTTCTGGGTTACCGTCGCCATAAATCGGTTTTGGTTCAGTATTCATACATACTTCTCCAAGAGCTGTTTCACAGAAGACACTTCAACGAGACCGTGAGTATCTTCATTAATCATCAGGGTTGGACCTTTATCACAGTTCCCTAAACAGCAAATCGGCAAAATCGTGAAACGACCATCTGCAGTCGTTTGACCAAATTGAATACCCAATTCACGTTGGAATGCTTCAGCTAAAGTCTCAGCACCCATCAGGAAGCAAGCAATCGAATCACAAAGTAAAATTACATTGCGACCTACGGGCTGGCGATAAATACGGTTATAGAACGTTGCTACACCTTCAAGATCAGCAAGGCTCATACTCAACATTTGAGCAATCGCATTCATCTGTGCATCATCTACCCAACCGTTGCGACGTTGAACGCATTTCAGTGCATCCAAACATGCTGCGCGTGGGTACGGATAATGCTCAATGTGATGTTCGATATCGTGGATTTCTTCCGCAGTCAAAATCCCTTCAACGTTCACACGTGGCTTTTTATCAGTCAAAATCATCATAATGCGTTTACCCCTTAGCGATCCACGTCAGCCATTACGACGTCAATTGTCGCTAAATAAATGATCAAGTCAGACATTAAGCTGCCGTTAATCACAGAAGGCATTTGCTGTAAATGCGTGAAAGTCGGTGTACGGATACGGGTACGGTAACTCATGGTTGACTTGTCTGAAGTCAAGTAGTAGTTCGACGCACCTTTCACCACTTCTGCCATGACAGAAGCTTCACCCGCAGGCATTACAGGACCCCACGATACGCTTAAGAAGTGCGTAATCAGTGTTTCAATGTCTTGCAAAGTCTTATCTTTTGGCGGTGGAACAGCCAATGGATGATCCGCTTTGTACGCGCCAGAAGGCATGTTATCTAAACACTGCTTCACGATTTTTAATGATTCTTCGATTTCACGATAGTGAACCATCACACGTGCATAAGCATCGCCTTCATATTCAACGGGCACATCGAAATCGTAGTTTTCGTATCCGCTATACGGACGATATTTACGAACGTCGAAATCAATACCTGTTGCACGTAGACCTGTACCGGTTACCCCCCAAGCCAATGCAGATTTTGCATCGTATTGAGCAACATTACGAGTACGGCCTACAAACACAGAGTTTTTCAGTGCAGCAGTATGATATTCCTTCAAACGTTTTGGCATCCAATCCAAGATTTCACGGATCAGGTGTTGCCAGTTATTTGGAAGGTCATGTGCTGTACCCCCGATACGGAACCATGCAGGATGCATACGGTAACCCGTGATCGCTTCGATCGCGTCATAGATTTTTTGACGGTCCGCAAACATGTAGAAGACTGGCGTCATACCGCCGGCATCCTGAATCGCAGTACCGATAAACAACAAGTGGTTATTGATACGGAACAATTCAGACATCATGACACGGATACATTGCGCACGATCAGGAACTGTAATCCCTGCCATTTGCTCTACGCCTAACACGTAAGGCATGTTTTGCGCACAACCACCTAAGTAATCAACCCGGTCTGTATAAGGAATGAATGAATGCCAAGTTTGACGTTCAGCCATCTTTTCCACACCCCGGTGGTGATAACCGATATCGGGCACACAGTCTTTCACTTCTTCACCGTCCAACTGCAAAATCACACGGAATGCACCGTGCGCAGATGGATGGTTAGGACCCAAGTTCAAGAACATGAAGTCTTCATCATCATTACCACGCTTCATACCCCAATCTTCAGGTACAAAACGCAGATGCTCTTGTTCATAATCTTGCTTCGCTTGGTTCTGCATATACGGTGTATATTCAGTCGCACGAGCAGAATACTCTTTACGAAGTGGGTGACCTTCCCAATACGTTGGCAACAAAATACGACGGAGCATTGGATGCCCTTCGAAATTGATTCCAAACATATCGTACGCTTCACGCTCGTACCAGTTGGCATTTGGCCAAATGTTGGTTGCTGTCGGAAGATTGAGATCGCTCTCGTTCAGCGCCACTTTAATACGAATGTCCGTGTTACGCTCAAGTGACAACAAGTGATAGAACACAGTGAAGTCAGACGCAGGTAAACCGTCACGGTGCGTACGTAAACGCTCATCTACCGCAGACAAGTCGAACAACATCACGTAAGGACGTGACACTGTACGCAAGAACATTAAAACTTCTTGTACACGTGCGCGCTCAACCCAGACCGTTGGAAAATCTTCAAAAGTCGTTTGCACATAGAAGTTCTCACCAAATTTGGTTTTGAGATCTTCTACAATCGCAAATGCTGGGCGTGAATCAACTGGAGTTGACTCTGGCATAGCAATGTCAGTTTCAGCCATTAGCTTGGCTTCCTATTTAATACAAATTCAGTCAACCAAAACGACAATTACACCCATTTGGGTGCATCAAAATTTTGTCGCTCAGATTATTTAATTTCATCCATAGAGCGTAAGTTTTTCACTGCAATACGTTCAGCATTCTTACGATCACGTTCTGGCATCATCTTTGGCTTATATACAGGCTTAAGATCATCACCAATCACCGCAGAAAGTGGACGGCGCTCAAGTTGAATTTGGTCTTGCAGCAACATCAAGGCTTGAATCAAAGCTTCAGGACGAGGTGGGCAACCTGGGATATACACATCAACAGGAATAATTTTATCTACACCTTGTACAACCGAGTAAATGTCGTACATACCCCCAGAGTTTGCACATGCACCCATAGAAATCACCCATTTTGGTTCAAGCATTTGTTCATACAAACGTTGAATTACTGGAGCCATTTTTACGAAGCACGTTCCTGCAACGATCATCAAGTCCGCCTGACGCGGTGAAGCACGAATAACTTCTGCACCGAAACGCGACAAGTCATGCACACCTGTTAAGGTGGTTGCATACTCAACGTAACAGCATGATGTACCAAAGTTAAACGGCCAAACTGAGTTCTTACGCCCCCAGTTTACTGCTGTATGTGCTACGTCCTCTAAACGAGTCATAAACACATTTTTATTCACTTCTTCTTCAAGCGGATCTGTCACGATTTGACGCTCTTGAAGTGGATATTGATCAGCATCCGGATTCGCACGGGTTAATGTATATTTCATCCCGTATTACTCCTTATCAGATGATGCAGTCGGTGTCTTAGACTTCACACGACCAGACGATTGTGCTGGAATTTGACCCGTAGGATCGATTACCAACTCTTCAATTGAGTTAAAGCGTGTAATTTCCGCGATGTCCATATTTGGAGAACCGATTTTAGCTTTAATTCCTGCTGCTTTACGCTTATCCGAAGGAGCCCAATTCAGTGCGCCTGTAGAAAGTTCGTAAATCAAACCCACAAGTAAAACTAAAATAAATACGGCTGCAGCTGCAAAACCGACCCAACTTACTTCACGAACTGAAACAGCCCATGCATATAAGTAAAGTGCTTCTAAGTCAAAAACCACAAAGAAAATTGCAACTAAATAGAACTTTGCAGACAAGCGAATACGTGCACCACCTGCACCTACAACACCTGACTCAAATTGCTCTTGTTTCGCACGACCCCATGATTTACCACCAAGGAGTAATGGAACAGTCAGCATAAAGACGCATAAAAATGTAACGCCGATCACGAAGGCAATAATTGCCCATTCGTATGGAGTAATGGCACTCATGCGGGGATAACTCCTGGCAGGCCTATTTATTAACAAAAGAATGTATGTATTGGCCTTTAAATACACCAAACACAAAATTAATCCCGCCAATTGTACCTGATTGCAGTCGTCAGTTGCTAGCGTAAGCGTCTTAGTCTTTGGGATGATATTTTAAGCAATCTTCAGAAAAAAATGATTTGATCACCCTATATTCAGCATTAATCGTTTTATTGAATAGAAAAGTGATTTTTGATTATTATTTTTTTATTTTGATAAAAGCTGGTTATTAATTGTATGAAAGCTCCTCATATCGCTTACATTGCATCACCTTTTCAAAATAGTCAAAGTTCAAGACGCCAAAAATAAATTCCCAGCAACCCATTAAGATTCGTGTGATTTTTTGCAAATCTTACTGCATCTGATCCATTGTTTATGTTATTTATAATGTAAACATCATTGTTTTCAAACAGAGTTCAAAAATATAGACAGCTGATCAATATAAAATTTGATCAGTAAAAGATGTTGCATAACATCATTGACTATTTCCAAATAAACAACCTGTTTAAAAAATAAAGAATTTAACCAACCAAATTCCATCGAAAAGGAAAACAAGAATGTCCCTAGAATTTACGCACAAACCGAATTACTTTTTATATGCTCAACTGATGATCCGTCATATTGAGTCTTATATCAAAAAACATCCTGATGCGAATAATGCCATTTTCGATTTGCGTGACATTTATCAAGTCTTCCGCGAAGACCTCCCATCGACCACGACAAATTTAGATGCGATTTTAAATATCGCAGATGAATATACAGTGGAAACACTCGCTGGAGATCAAAAGATCATTAGTCAGTACAATATCAATGCATCCGACAACAGCTTATTGATTGATTTTAATTCAGATGCGTTAACCGCCCTGAGAGACGGTAAAAAAATCAATGAGCCTGATGCAAATAACTATCAATAGTTATAAATGTGCTGGCAATAGTTATAAATGTGCTGGAGATAGATTCAATCAAGAGATCAACCAATTTACCTCTTGATGATCTTCTAATTGTTTACACCGCTCCAATTATCCAATAAATAAAAATATCCAATCAATAAAAAAGCACCTTCTGGTGCTTTTTTTATGATTCACACGATCTAATCAGATTATAAAGCCTATCAAAGCTTCTCAATGCTTATTAAATTTTATTGAATTTAACTATGTATGCGTTGCGCTTCTTTTCTTTTTAAACCGCTGTGCGGGCCACTCCATCACAAAACGGGCACCGCCCAAGGTTGGACTTTGATCTACTTTAATTGTTCCACCAAACCAGTACGCAATCCGACTCACGATCGAAAGCCCCAAACCATAACCACCCGATGCTCGAGTACGACTATCATCTAAACGTGCAAAGGCTTCAAACACTCGTTCGCGCTCGGCTTCAGGAATACCTGGACCGTCATCCTCTACACAAACATAGGCCATGCCTTCAGCAGTTACACCACCACTAATCAATATTTGATCGTCACAGTAGCGCACCGCATTTCCCACCAAGTTCTGCACCACGCGATGCAAGTAACGGCGCTCAGCATCGACCACTAAGTTTAAAGGCGGTGCCGCCAATTGAATCTTTTTATTGGTTTTCAGTGCTTCAGTTTCGATGACCACCTGATCAAGCACTTCAAATAAGATAATTTTTTCAATCTCTAAGGAGGGCATACCTTGCTCAAGCTTGGCATAAGTCATGATTTCATCAATCAAAGTATTCAGTGCTTCAATATCTTTATCAATCATTTCCACTTGTTGAAGACGATACTCATGCTCGTCCTCATCTGCCAACATCTCCATCCCAAAACGAATACGTGCCACAGGTGTCCGAAGTTCATGTGACACCGCACGCATCAGCTCCCGCTGCGCCTCAATCAAACGCTGAATATGATCAGACATGCTGTTATAGCTAGAAGCAAGACTGGCCATTTCGTCGCGCCCTTCAACAGGTACGCGCGTTGACATATCCCCCTTTTGCATGACATTTAAAGCATCATTCACCTGACGCAACTTACGCTGCATCGGTACAATCAAACCATAAACACCCAGACAAAGGATAAACATACTGAGTAAAGTAATACCTGCCGCCAACTGAAATGGCATCCAATTGAACATTGGAATCGGACCAATTTGCAACACATTGCCTGGAGAGTTTGGCATGGGTGAAATGACTGAAAAAGTCGTGCCTTTTGCCGTTGCGCTATCTTGATAAAGAATCACACTTTGATCTGAACGCAAGCGACCAATTTGTTCTGAATCCAACTTCAAAGTTGCAATATTCTTAATTTCAATATCGTAATAGAAGTGGTCTTTGATTTTCTGTAAGTGTTCTTGTTCTTGTCCAGGATAGTAAACCAAGTAATCCCAAATAAAGACAGGAATTACCTTCATTTGTTTTTCACCAATACTGTCTATCTTGATATAGAGGTACTGTGTAGGATCATTGGAAATACCAACCACCAGATAAGCAATGCCCTTTTCAGCATCGTAACGCACCACAGCCTTGTGTTGTTCAATTCGCTTTAACTCTGTACGTGACAACTCAACTTTTTTTGAATCCAATAAAAAAATCGGAAGTTCTAGTAGATGAGATGCATCAGAAATCCAATCATTTTTTTGTTGAGATGTTTGCTGGCGAGCAACGCCCTCACTGATGACATACGCAATGCCATCTGTCAAAGACTCTCGATATTCTTGCGCGCGCTGATAGTTAATGATTTGCACCAGCAAATAACTAAATATCGCCACCAGAACAACCAAAATCACGAGACCTGCATAGATTCGCAGAAAGATACTGTGTTTAGACACGTATGAATAACCTAGAAAATTGGCGGATAAGCCGAATGGCTTGAAAGCAGATTCAAGCCTTCTGGTTTAAACCAAGAGATGATTACATCCCGTTGGTTTCTTTAACAAATAAATAACCTTTACTACGAACAGTTTTAATACGTTTTGGATTTTCTGGATCATCGCCAATTTTTGGACGAATACGCGAAATACGCACATCGATTGAACGGTCTTGACCATCGTATTCAATACCGCGTAAACGCTCGAAAATATCTTCACGAGATAAAATACGACCGGCATTCGACGCCAACAACCACAATAAATCGTATTCAGCACTGGTGAAATCAACCAACTCACCATTCAATGTCACTGAACGACCACCGTTATCAATGACCAAGTCATCAAATTCAATACGCTGTGCCACTTCATCTTCAGGCGTTTTATCAGTACGACGCAGTAATGCACGGATACGCGCTAAAAGCACACGCGGTTGCACAGGCTTCGCAACATAGTCATCTGCACCCATTTCCAAGCCGAGTACCTGATCCATATCTTCAGTACGGGCAGTCAACATCAAAATCGGTTGATGATAATGTGGACGAACTTCACGACAAACGGTTAAACCATCTGCACCAGGAAGCATCACATCCAATACAACCATGTCAGGTTGTTCCGCAATAATACGACGAATGGCACGATTACCATCTGGCTCAACCCCAACCTCTAAACCATTACGAATTAAGTATTCTTGCGTTAAACGCGCAAGACGCTCGTCAT
The DNA here is from genome assembly GCF_059515845.1 of Acinetobacter sp. CY79. Classification (NCBI taxonomy): domain Bacteria; kingdom Pseudomonadati; phylum Pseudomonadota; class Gammaproteobacteria; order Moraxellales; family Moraxellaceae; genus Acinetobacter; species Acinetobacter sp. CY79. The sequence continues at coordinate 6,780 of NZ_JCAKMY010000011.1, read as the reverse complement.
CTTCAACGATTAAAATTTTAGGTAACTTTTCTTCTTGGCTCATACACCGCCCCTATATTTGACTGGGTTTACGCTACAAATTTTGTAGATTCAACACGCTATGCTTGCAATATACACACGTTTACATTGTAAACAAGATGCTATTCACCAAACTGATACACGACCGTAGCAATTTGTTGTTTTTTATTAATCCTTGAATTTTAGGCGTTTTTATCCCTTAATTCACACCTTATCCTTTATTTAAATTATTTTGAGTAATAATTGCGAGTAATTTTTATACAAATTGTTTCATTGGCTTCTTTTTTACTGCCAATTATCTCTTTTTTCGGCTTTTAAAGTTATCCACAACCTTATCTATAAGCACACCAAAAAAGCTCTGTTATGCTAGCCACCTTTAAAAATATTCACACCACAAAAATGATTTTCGTCGGGAAAACAATGCTCAAATCATGCATCCCCTCGGTAAAAAAAATTATCAAAATGTCAATATTGATCTAAGCGAAAAATTACCGTATCTTGTGTCTTAAATCTAATTAAACCACTAAGTCTTGTGTTTATCCCTCAAATGTCGTGACGATGAAATTCCATCATTTTGTCCGATTCAAATGGTCTATAAACATAATAATGATGACAATGGAGCTACGCTGACAATGAGCGCTAATACAACCCCCGGTCAACTTCAAGTGATTAAACGCACTGGTGATGTTGCCACTTTTGATGCAGATAAAATCGCTGTAGCCATTGGTAAAGCTTTCTTGGCCGTTGAAGGTCAACCAAGCGCTGATTCAAGTCGAATCCACGATCGCATCACGCAGTTGACTGAGATGGTGATGAATACGTTTAACCGTCGTTTACCGTCTGGTGGCACAATTCACATTGAAGAAATTCAAGATCAAGTTGAATTAGCACTGATGCGTACAGGCGAACAGAAAGTTGCTCGTGCGTATGTGATTTATCGTGAACAACGCTCAGAAGCACGTAAACAAAAAGGCGCTCATCATCACCCTTCTCTTCAAATCACAGGTACGAACGGTCAGCTAGAACCTCTTGATTTAAGTCGCTTACACGCAACAATTGCCAAAGCAAGTGAAGGCTTGGAAGGCATCGATGTTCAAGCCATCGTTGATGAAACTGTAAAGAACTTATACAACGGCGTGAAAGCAACCGACATCTCAACCACCATGATGATGGCAACGCGTACCCGTATTGAACAAGAACCAAACTATACTTATGTGACAGCACGTTTACTTCGTGACAACTTGGTTGCAACAGGTCTTGAGTTCTTGGGTCTACCGACAGATACCCATGAAGGTGCTGCTTTAGAAACATTCTTGAAAAAAGGTGTTGAGCTTGAGCTTCTATCTCCAGAATTGCTTAACTTTGACCTTGAAAAATTAGCAGCAGCAATTAAACCTGAACGCTCAAACCAATTCACGTATTTAGGTCTACAAACATTATTTGACCGTTACTTCATCCACTCAGATGACGTACGTTTCGAATTACCACAGTTATTCTTCATGCGTGTATGTATGGGCCTAGCGCTCAACGAAGACAACCGTGAAGATCGTGCCATCGAATTCTATAACTTATTGTCTAGCTTCGATTACATGGCATCTACGCCGACATTGTTTAACTCAGGTACTTTACGTCCCCAATTATCAAGCTGCTACTTAACGACAATCGCAGATGACCTTTATAACATCTACGGTTCTATGCGTGACAATGCCCTTCTTTCTAAATGGGCGGGTGGTTTAGGTAATGACTGGACACCTGTTCGTGCATTGAACTCTTATATCAAAGGCACAAACGGCAAATCTCAAGGCGTTGTTCCGTTCCTAAAAGTTGCCAATGATACCGCTGTTGCGGTCAACCAAGGTGGTAAGCGTAAAGGTGCAGTATGTGCATACCTTGAAACTTGGCACTTAGACATTGAAGAATTCCTAGAGCTTCGTAAAAACACAGGTGATGACCGTCGTCGTACACACGACATGAATACAGCAAACTGGGTTCCAGATTTGTTCATGCAACGTGTATTTGAAGATGCTGAATGGACATTGTTCACGCCATCTGAAACACCTGATCTACATGATTTGACTGGTTTAGCATTCGCAGAACGCTATGCTTATTATGAAGGCATCGCGAAAGAAACAAATATGCTGCACAAGAAAATTCGTGCAAAAGATTTGTGGCGCAAAATGTTGTCGATGTTGTTTGAAACAGGTCATCCGTGGATCACATTTAAAGACGTGTGTAACTTACGTTCACCACAACAACACGTCGGTGTCGTTCACTCTTCTAACTTGTGTACAGAAATCACACTCAATACAAACCAAGACGAAATCGCAGTTTGTAACTTAGGTTCGATTAACCTTGTACAACACGTGAAAGGTGGTGTATTAGACCGTGAAAAATTGGCTCGCACAGTAAAAACTGCTGTTCGTATGCTCGATAACGTCATTGACATCAACTACTACGCTGTTGAACAAGCACGCACTTCTAACATGAAGCACCGCCCTGTGGGTATGGGTATCATGGGCTTCCAAGATGCTTTATACGAAATGCAAATTGCTTACGGTTCTGATGCGGCAGTTGATTTTGCCGATGAATCAATGGAAGTCATTTCTTACTACGCCATTTCAACATCTAGTGACTTAGCTGTTGAACGTGGTGCTTACGAGACCTTTAAAGGATCACTTTGGGATCAAGGTATCTTACCAATCGACTCTTTAGACATCGTTGCTAAATCTCGTCCAGATCGTATGTTTGAAGTAGATCGTACTACCCGTTTGGATTGGGATATTTTACGTGCCAAAGTTCAAAAAGACGGTATGCGTAACTCAAACGTAATGGCGATTGCACCTACGGCAACTATTTCAAATATTTGCGGTGTGTCCCAGTCGATCGAACCAACATTCCAAAACCTGTATGTGAAATCTAACCTTTCTGGCGAATTCACAGTGATCAACCCGTACTTAGTGCGTGCGTTAAAAGATCGTGGTTTGTGGGATTCTGTCATGGTAAATGACCTGAAACATTTTGAAGGTTCTGTACAAAAAATTGCACGTATTCCTGAAGAATTAAAAGCAATCTTTGCAACTGCGTTCGAAGTTGAGCCACGTTGGATTGTGGATGCTGCATCTCGTCGTCAAAAATGGATCGATCAAGCACAGTCTCTTAACCTTTACATCTCTGGTGCGAATGGTAAGAAATTGGATATGACCTACAAAATGGCATGGTTGCGTGGTCTTAAGACAACTTATTACCTCCGTGCATTGGGTGCGACATCTGCTGAGAAATCAACCATTAACACTGGCGCATTGAATGCAGTAAAAGCAACGACTGTTGCTGCACCTGTGGCTGCTGTTGCAAAAGAACAACCTAAAGCAGAAGCTCCGACTGAAGAAGATGATTTCGGTCAAGCTGCGCCAGTGCCAATGGCATGTTCAATTGACAACCCTGATTGTGAGGCTTGTCAGTAATCTGACCACCTCCCCTAACCCCTCCTAAAAGGAAGGGGAATCACATCCCATAATCTAAGGTGTGAAAGTCCCTCTTTCTTAAAGAGGGATTTAGGGAGATTAAAAAAATCAAACAAAAGGAAATCACTATGCCACATATGACGCATAACTACATGTTAGGCCTAATTGCCTTGGTGATTTCCTTTTTAGTTTGCTTTTATATTCCACTGGCAATTGCGTGGATTACGATTCGTAAACAACAGCGTAAGCAAAATAAGTAGTGTGGACTGCCTTTTATTTAAAAAATGGCGATGATCCGCAAAACTTAATTTTGCTTACACAAATTAAGCGTATAGTAGATATCTCTCGTTGAGATATCTGCACAAAAAGATATAAGCAACGTAGAGAGAATTGATATGTCTATCCTAAGTTGGGACGATTTCGAAGATGATTCGCAAAAACCGGCTGCACCTGAACTCAAGTCTGCGCCCCTCGAACCGCAAAAAACGGTTAATACACCGTTGGTATCTGATGCAAGCAACCAACCGTCGAGTGTGGCAGCTGCACAACCCGCTCGAACCAATCAAAGCGCCGCAAAACATTCAACCGATTCATTGGCAAGAGCATCTGCTGCCTTAGAAACTTTGGATGCTGCTCCAGGCTTGGAAGAGCTTGAAATGGGCGCGCAACGTGTACAAGTTGACGACAAAGCCATGATTAACTGTCGTGCTGACTTGAACCAACTTGTACCGTTCAAATACGAATGGGCTTGGCAGAAGTATCTGGACGGTTGTGCAAACCACTGGATGCCTCAAGAAGTCAACATGAACCACGACATCGCGCTTTGGAAGTCTGAAAATGGCTTAACTGAAGATGAGCGTACCATCGTCATGCGTTCTTTAGGTTTCTTCTCGACTGCCGATTCACTGGTTGCAAACAACTTAGTATTGGCGATCTACCGTCACATTACTAACCCTGAATGCCGTCAATACATTCTGCGTCAAGCGTTTGAAGAAGCGATTCACACGCATGCTTACCAATACTGTATCGAATCTTTAGGTATGGATGAAGGCGAAGTCTTTAACATGTACCGTGAAGTTCCATCAGTTGCACGTAAAGCAGCTTGGGGCTTGAAGTACACTCAATCGTTGTGTGATCCTACATTCAAAACAGGTACACCTGAAAACGACCAAATCTTGCTTCGCAACTTGATCGCGTTCTACTGTGTTCTTGAAGGGATCTTCTTCTACTGTGGTTTCTCTCAAATCTTGTCTATGGGTCGTCGTAACAAGATGAATGGTGTTGCTGAGCAATTCCAATACATCTTACGTGATGAGTCTATGCACTTGAACTTTGGTATCGATATGATCAACCAAATCAAGATTGAGAACCCAAGTCTATGGACGACTGAATTCCAAGAAGAAATCGTTCAAATGATTCTTGAAGGTACGATGCTTGAGATCGAATATGCACGTGATACCATGCCACGCGGTGTATTGGGTATGAATGCTGCGATGATGGAAGAATATTTGAAGTTCATCGCAAACCGTCGTTTGGCTCAATTGGGCTTACCTGAACAATTCGCTGGTGTGAATAACCCATTCCAGTGGATGTCTGAGATGATGGACTTACGTAAAGAGAAGAACTTCTTCGAAACACGTGTTACAGATTATCAAACTGGCGGTGCGTTAAGCTGGTAATAGCTTTTTAGATTTATTTCTAAAAAGGGAGGGTTAATCCCTCCCTTTTTTTATTGTGATTTGAATTAAATAATTAACTTATTAAAAATCAATTATATGAGATAAATTCATGCAACCCATGTATACACTCGATGAAGAATTCCCAATTCTAGATAGAGAAATCGAAATTGCACATTCCTCTCTCACCCACACTCTTTACAATCATATACACAAGCAAAATATACGCTTCTTAAGCATGTATATTAATGAAGAAGAATCTCTAAATTTACAAATTACAAATCGTCTTAAATTTCAAATTACATGCATAAAAAATAATATCAAAAGTTTTAAAATTACAAAGTTCGATAGTGATGTGTGCTGATAAAAACGGAGGCTTTCACTTGGTAAACTAGACATACTCATCAGGAGTTTACCATGAGCAAAAAACAAAAGATTTATACAGCAGAATTCAAAGCTGAAGCAATCAAAGCGATTGAATCAAATCAAGGCAATGTCTCTGAAACTGCTCGACAGCTTGGTATTTCCATGCAAACCCTTTCAAATTGGTACAACAAAGCAAAGGTTGGGACATTAGAAGGAACACAACAATATTTGCCCGATCTCGTTGCTCTACTCGAAGAAAATAAGAAACTCAAACAACAACTCAAAACTGCGGAAATGGAAAAAGAATTTCTAAAAAAAGCGGCAGCGTACTTTGCCAAAGAAAGTCAGTGAGGTACGCTTATATGAAAGAGCACAAAAACACATACCCAACCACGATGATGGCTAGATTGCTAAATGTCTCAGTATCAAGGTTTTATGATTGGCTTAAACAAGGTTTAAGCCAACGAAAGATTCTAAGCAATCAGCAGACAATATTGGTCAAAATCGCCCATCAAAAGACCAATGAAAGTTACGGTTATATTCGGCTGACCAAGTATTTACAGGCTCAAGGTATCCAAATTAGCCAGTATGCTGTGCGTTGCATTAAACAGCAGAATCATCTGTACTGTAAGCGCCATAAGCGTTTTAAAAGAACAACGAATAGCGACCACAATCGTTCTATTTATAATAATTTGTTAGAGCAAAACTTTGCAGTAACTGCTCCAAATGTTGCGTGGGTAAGTGACATTACATATGTATGGACAGCTGAAGGATGGCTGTATCTAGCTGCTTTAAAAGACCTTTGTAGCAAACAAGTGGTTGGCTATAGCTTAAGTGAACGGATGACATCACAGCTTGTTTGCAACGCACTTAGCATGGCTATCCGCAATCATAAACCCTCTCGAAACTTAATCGTTCACTCAGACAGAGGAAGCCAATATTGCAGTAAAGAATATCGGAATATGCTTGAAAAATATGGTTTCGAAGGCTCAATGAGTAAAAAAGGAGATTGTTACGATAATGCGCCGATTGAAAGCTTTTGGGGAATATTAAAGAACGAACTTGTACATCATCGCAATTATAAAACAAGGGAGGAAGCTAAGGCTGATATTACAAAATATATAGAGTTATTTTATAATCAGCAGAGAATTCAGAAAGGATTGGATTTTAAGACACCAAATCAAATGGCAGAGGACTTTTACAAGTTGGCTGCCTAGAATCTCCCAAGTTAAAGCCTCCTGTTAATTCAGCATACATCA
>NZ_JCAKMY010000010.1:0-108876 GCF_059515845.1 Acinetobacter sp. CY79 | reverse complement strand
TTGAACTGGATGATATTTTTACCTGGCAGGAACCGCGTAAGGTCACCAAGAATCTAACCCTGACCTATGACAAATGTATTTATATGCTTGAACCGACTGAATTAAACCAGAAATTAGTTGGGCAATATATTTCATTTCTAGAGTATCCGGATGGGACTGTGGCCCTCATGCATCAAGGACGAAAGCTCAACTACAGCATCTTCAATAAATTGGCTGGGCTACAGCAAAATGAGATTGTTGAAAATAAACGTTTAGGTTCAGTTCTAGCGCATATTCAACAGCAGCATGAAGCATTGGAAAAACAGAATAAACGTTCAAGAACAAACAAAAGTATGCCAAGTCGTAAAGCTCAGAAAGCCGGTATTGAACAAAGAAAGTTGAATCCTGTGCTTGACTCTTGTCGTTAAAAACAGGACATTTTAAATGGTTTATCGCATAGACATTTTAATTGGTGAATAACACCCATAGTAAAAGTTTTTTAATTTCAATATCTTATGTATATTAAAAAAGCCCATTCATCACCGATTGGGCTTTTTACATGAATTATCATGTTCCACGCCGAATGATGTTTAGATATTTCAGCATATTTAATAGTAAATCTAATCAATGCATTTAAAACGCATACTCAATCACCGCCCGAATTATCCCTAAAACCAAACCAATAAATGCACCAACCACCACACCATTCACACGAATCATATGCAGGTCACCACCGACCTCATTTTCAATCTTGTCGATCATTTCACGCGAATCCCACTCATGGATACGCTCACTAATGAATAGAATCACTTTTTCGCTGTATTGATCACTCAGATTAATCGCAATACCACTGATTTTCTCATTTAAAAGCTCGCGAATGGCTGAGTTAGAGATGATATTTTCACCCAAACGTTGAATCGCAACACGAAGATTTTCTGCAATACCCGAATCAGGTTTCAATAAATCATCACGGACTGCATTGCAGAGAATCACCACAGCACCGCTGATAAAGTTTAAGACTTGAGGGCTATCTAAAAGTGCATCTTTGGTTTCATTTAATCGTGTACTGGCTGTACTTTCAGGGTTTGCCAACTCAAGCATTAAATGCTGACCGATCTCTTCAATTTTTTGACGCCAAGGGTGTTCAGGGTCAGCCAGCATTGATTCAACACGTTGGATCAGCGAATCAATGGTACGTTGTTGCACATCAATACCAATCCAACTTGCACCTTTGGCCAGTTTCCAAACGCCTAATTCTTTAAAAAGGGTACGGGTCAGTTCATGGGTCTGTTCAGGATGCGTGGTCATCCATTCATGCGCCACATCTAAACCGCGTTGTAGTACATCTTGATGGAAATCGTTTTCGAGGACTGCACGGATCATCTCACTGGCAAGTTGATTGATCTGCGTGCTTTTGACCCATTGCACACTGTTATTTTGAATAAAGCGACCCACTTGCTCTTGCCCCACAAATTCAAAAATTTTAGGCACAGTTTGTTGAATCACTTGCGTGACTTGAGCATTATTTTGTGGATTGGCGAGCCATTTTCCCACAGCGAGACTGATGTCGGTACTGCTTAAACTTTTTTCAACCACCTGAGGAGATAGAAAGTTCTCCTGAACAAAACGACCCATCGATTCAGCAATACGGGCTTTATTACGCGGGATAATTTCAGTGTGATCTTTTAAGAATTTAGGTATTGGAATACGACCAAAAGGATTTCGAAACAGTACCGTAATCGCATACCAATCGGCTAAACCACCGACCACACCCGCTTCAGCAGACAACATTAAAATATGAATCAACCAAACATACTCAGGCATGAGCTTTGCAGCAATCATGAGTGCAATCCACGCACAGACTGCAATAATCAAAGCAATCATGGCGTAGCGTTTACTGCGATTTAAACTCGGTGAAGTATGTTCTTCGGTTTGACTCATCTAAACTCCAATCAATTTTGACAATGAATACTGCAATATTTTAAATGAATCTCATCATTTGGTCGGTGCAATCACAGGCTGTGGTTGTAAAACCTGACCTGTGGTACTGACGCCATATTTTTGCCCTAAGCTTTGTAAAATGAGACCTGCATCAAAAGCATCTGTCGGGGCAGATTTTTTATCTTTAAAGCATTGAATCGTATAAGAGACTTGAACAGGGTCAACATTGACCACTTGAGGTATGTCGTAATACGGATCATAAAACCCCGGGTGACGTCGATAGCCATAACCCCAAGGCGACATCATCGGCACTGGATAAACCACGGCTTGACGAGGAGGCTGTTGGTTGCGATTACTTGGATCATCCATAACTTTAAAATACTGAAAGCCTTTTAAGACTGTTGTTTGAGCTGATTTTAACAGGGCAATTTCTTCCGCGCTCCCAAAGCTCATATTGGAATGTCCTTGGAAACTGACCCGAAAAGTCTGCTCATTCAAAGGTGTGGTACTGAATTGACCCAATTGATCGAAGGTACGAGGCTGTGAAGGTGTCGTCACACAACCTGAAAGCACCATTACAGCTCCAATTGAAACACCAAGAAGTGATAATTTTATTTTATTCATTATTGGATGATGCATTGAATGACTCCCGAAATCAGCAGTAGGGTGCAAATGAATAGGCTCTGTCTAAATCATAGCAATTAAATCATTAGGACAACACATAATCGCGAGCTTTAGCTTAGGTCTATCCATAAGCAAAATATTTAAAAGCTACTGTTGGGTTGAGTTAAAAATTCGATTTCCTCAGCGGTTGATTCACGTTCCAAAATTTCATTTCGATGTGGATAACGCCCGAAACGATCAATAATCACTTTATGCTTTTTCTCAAAATCGAGATTGATTGGATTACCTAGTGCTTCAAATAGTTGAAGTGCTTGCTCATGAATAATTTTGGATTCACTGTGCATAAAAGGCATATATAAGAATGATCGCTGTTCAGGTGTAAGCTCTATATCTAAATCTAAACGAATGGCTTCTTGAGCAAGTGAAAGTGCCAAAGGATCTTGTGCAAACGCAGCAGGGTGATCACGGAATAGATTACGAGAAAATTGATCAAGCACAATAATTTCAGCCAAGCGCCCGTCAGCAGTTTCACGCCATGTCCAAAGTTCACAGCGCATGGCTTGTTGTAAGGTATGACCAAATTTTTCTTCAATCTCTAAGTCAAAGTCTTCACTTTTACTAAACCAAAATTCTTTATTTTCAGGATCGAACCAAAAATCTAGGACTTGTTTATAATTCATATTATTTACAGTTCTTTAAAGGCATTACATGCATAAAATCACAAATTTCTAACGTCATAAAGTTAAACTTTGTGATAAACAATAAACAAATTATAAAGTGAGTTGGGTTGAATTGTGGATCGCAATGTCATACTGATCGATAATTCACGCTATACTTGATATAAATCAAACATTTTGTTTAAAGCCGTCTTAAAGATAAGCGAGTCCGTAAATGAGTCAACCCGAATCAATTTTTCAATCTTCATTACCAAATTGGGTGGATTCGACATTATTTAAGGGAATGTTACGCGGAATAGAGCGTGAAAGTTTGCGCATGCAAAGTAATGGTTTTTTGTCGCAAAAAGATCATCCTAAAGCGCTTGGCTCAGCATTAACTCATCCCCATATCACCACAGATTATTCTGAAGCGTTGATGGAGTTTATTACACCGCCACAAGAGACGATTCCACAGGCTTTAAATTATTTAAAAGATATACATGCTGTAGCACATCGCCATTTAGAAGATGGTGAGAAGTTATGGCCATTGTCTATGCCGTGCATGTTAGATGATGACGAAGAAAGTATCCGTCTTGCAGAATATGGTACGTCTAATGTAGGACGCTTTAAAACCTTATATCGTAAAGGTTTAGGCGTACGTTATGGACGTCGAATGCAGACCATTTCAGGTGTGCATTACAATGTGTCATTTCCAGATCAGTTGTTTGAAGAATTACAAAAACATGAATGGAATCCTGATCTGAAATCCTTAAATTTGCAAGATTATCGTAGTCATCGTTACTTCGGTTTGATTCGTAACTTTATCCGTTTAACGCCTTTAGTGATGTATCTGATTGGCGCTAGTCCTGCGGTCTGTCGCTGTTTTATGACTGGACGTGAGCATCATTTATTGCCATTGGTCAAAGGGACATTACATTTACCGTATGCGACGGCTTTACGCATGGGCAACTTTGGCTATCAAAACTCGGCACAAAAAGAGCTGGGGATTCACTATAACAACTTGCCCGATTATTTAGTGGGTTTACAACAAGCAGTGAATACGCCGTATAGCCCATTTTCACATTTGGGTCTGCAAGACAAAATGGGTGAGCCTACGCAAATTAATGATCATGTGCTCCAAATTGAAAATGAATACTATAGTTTAGTTCGTCCTAAACAAGTGCCTCTTGCAGGAGAGACGCCTTCGCAAGCCTTGGCAAATCGTGGCGTGGGTTATGTTGAACTTCGTGCTGTCGATGTGAACCCGTATAGTGCGATTGGTATTGATGAAGACACCGCAGGCTTCCTTGAAGTATTGGCACTATATTGTCTGATGCAAGACAGTCCTGAATTGTATGATCCAGAATTAGAAGATATCGAGAAAAACCAAGCGGAAGTGGTCAATCGTGGACGTGCACCCAATGCCGTGATTCTTGAACATAAGAAGCAAGTTCCGATTTTAAAATGGATCGGTCAGCATCTTGCTCAGATGCAATCTTTGGCGCGATTACTCAACCAAACTTATTCAAGCCGAATTTATACCCAAGCCTTGGAAACCATGCAGCAACGTATTCATAAAGTGGATGAAACATTGTCGGCTAAAGTGATTCAAGATACTTTGAGTCATAAAGGTACTTGGAATTTTGGTAGTGAGATGGCGAATCAACATGCCCAAAGCTATGAAACGCATGTGTTGAAGCCTGAGACCATAGAATATTTTGACGGGCTTGCACAAAGCTCATTACAAAAACAACAGCAACTTGAACAAGAATGTACTCAATCTTTTGATGAGTATTTAACTGCGTTCAGATAATTGAAAAGAGGGTATTCCATGCAATGGAATAATTACCGTGTTATCAGTGGATTGTTATTTTTAGCCAGTGTCATTGGGATGGCATTTGCGTTGTACCTTGAGCATTTTCGGGGCTTTAGTCCGTGCCCGCTGTGTGTATTTCAACGCGTTGGATTGATTGGCTTGGGTGTGATTTCTTTGATCGCCTTTGTTCATTATCCAAAACACAATGGATTAAAACGTGGCTATGCATTGCTTGGAACCATTTCTATTTTATGGTCAGCAGGGGTTGCTGCGCGTCATGTGTGGTTGCAGAACTTACCGCCTGATCAAGTCCCAAGTTGTGGCCCAGGTTTAGATTATTGGCTAGAAACATTGCCTTTAAAATCTGTTTTTGATCAGGTGCTGAAAGGCTCTGGTGAATGTGCAGTGGTGGATTGGACTTTCTTGGGTCAATCCTTGCCTGTGTGGTCACTGGTGTTTTTTAGTGGGCTTGCAGTTGTCAGTATCTGGCAGATCTTTAGAAAATATCCTTAATTTAAAAAAGCCAGCGTATTGCTGGTTTTTTTTAATGCTACTGGATTGGGGACGCTTGTTAAGTCTGAACAATCCCTTCCATACTTTCGAGTTTGATCAAATATTTTTGAATCTGTGCTTCTGCAATATCATCATGATGCGGGTAGAACCAACGCGCAATTTGTTCTGCCACACTGGAATGATATTGGATTTCCATATGGTTTAAACCATAAAAAACAGCCTTATGCGACTCAGGTAATTTGAGTTGAAAACGTGGATTCGGATGTTCGCCCAAGGCACTTTTCACACTCACCAAATAGTCACCAATGACTTTTCGCGTACGATTTTTACGGGTTTCATTCTCAATTGTTCCTGCGACCAAAAACGTATTGATATGAGAGGGAAGTGGAGCTGGTTTGCGATTATCATCAATCATGCCGATACGCGCATCATTATGTTCCCAATCATCATCACGAACGCTGCCATGACGTAAATCCAAAATACCATTACTGCGAATATTAACGAAATGACCTGCCAAATTCACAATCGGAAATTGACCTACTTTTTCTTGGATAGCAAAACCAATCCGTTCTAATACTGCGCCGTGATGTGGCGAGCCTAAACACACCAAGTTTTCAGCCATATGAAACCATTGATGCAAGTTTTGCTTACCGTAAAATAAAGCACTGCGTGAGACTAAGCCACCCATACTGTGCCCAATCAAATCAATACTGGTAATTCTTGGATTTTGTTTGACCAAATCTTCAAGCAGATTGGCTAAAGCACGACCATTGGTAGAGATCCGTCGCCCCGTGTTGTAATGCAAATACAACATCGTGTTGTTATCGCGTTGCGCTAATAATTTCTCTCCAATGCCGCCGTAGTTGCGATTGGTCCAGTCCAAATGGTTCATACATAACCCATGACTAAAAATCACAATACGTCCAGACAAATCACCTTGTTGTAATTCGCCATAATGGTCATAAAGATTAGAAGATAAAGCCAGAGGGTTTTGATTCTTAAGTAGATAATCTCCAATAACACCATTGAGTGCACTCACCAAAAAAATCATTTTTGGCGTTAAAGGTTTGTCATGTAACCTTGGAAATTGATCGATGATTTTACGTAGCGTAGGCGCTAGAAAATAACTACCGTAATTCAGGAGTGTGCTGTATGAAAAATCATAAAACTTTTTGACATAAGATTTTTTTTGGAATTCTTGTGATTTTTTCTTACTGAGACCGAAAATACTGAGCAACATTTCACGTTGTAAGGATTGAATTAGATTTTGAACAGCTTGATGTAGCGGTGTACTCACCAGTTGTGCCAAACCTTCCAATACGTCAGCTTGGCTAGGAGGAGATCTGTCCCATTTACAATAGGTTTCGTGGAGCGGAGTTAAACTCGGCATGTGTTTGGTCCTTTTCCAAGATGATCATGCTTAATACTTTCTTTTAAGCCGTAATCATTGTATAAAATCCATTCTAGTTATCTTATGTGGTTCTTCCCGAACATTTTTTTAAAATAACGATGATTGATCAGTTGCACGGTTTTTTTTGTCTGACAAAAGTCGATAATGTACAAAAACCTAACAAATTTGTGAATCTGGTCACATTGAAAATTAAATAAATTCATTTTAAAAATCAATCCAATGGCAATGAATATTATCTACCTCCATGGCTTCAAAAGTAGTGCTTTATCGATTAAAGGACAACAGTTAAAACACTATTTTTTGAGTCATTCACAGGTGAATGTACATTTGCCTGATCTTAATCAACCACCTGATCAGGTTATGCAGAATGTATCGAATTTGATTGAGTCTTTGGATGAAGTTGTCTTGGTCGGGAGTAGCTTAGGTGGTTTTTATGCGACACAACTGGTCGCCAAATACAGCATACCTGCTGTTTTAATTAATCCGGCTATGCGACCATGGCAACTCTTTCGAAATTTATTTGGTGAAGGCTTACTGCCATTTGCAGTGACCCCTGAATGGACTTTGGATCATGCACAACTTGATCAATTACAACAGATGGCTGTGCCGTTTGTGCAAGATGCAGACAAAATTTTAGTTTTACTGCAACAAGGTGATGAAGTTTTGGATTATCGTGAAGCTCAGCGTTATTATAGTCGCGCTCAATTTAGCTCATTGGTGATCACAGAGAGCAAGGGCAATCATGCGATGGATAATTTCGCATACAAAATACCGATGGTCTATCAGTTTTTATCGGACTGCATACAATAAGGAAACAGTACAACGTGTCTCAATATACGGCTCAATCACTTGAAGTTCTATCTGGTTTAGATCCGGTTCGTCGCCGTCCCGGCATGTACACCGATACCACGCGTCCAAACCATTTGGCGCAAGAAGTTATTGATAACTCAGTCGATGAGGCACTGGCTGGACACGCCAATAAAATAACCGTCACGGTATATAAAGATGGCTCATTATCTGTGGAAGATAACGGTCGCGGGATGCCTGTCGATATTCACCCTGAATATGGTCAAAGTGGGATTGAGATTATCCTGACTAAACTCCATGCAGGGGGTAAATTTAGTACCGATAACTACCAATTTTCAGGTGGTCTGCATGGGGTCGGGATTTCAGTGGTAAATGCACTATCGACCCGTGTTGAAGTTGAAGTGCAGCGTCAGGGTAACCTGTACAAAATGGCATTTGAACAAGGTGTACCTGTTTCAGAACTCGAAGTATTCGAGGGCAAAGCACCGAAACGTGCTTCAGGTACTTCAGTACATTTTTGGCCTGAGGCTAAATATTTTGATTCACCCAAATTTGCTTTAAAAGCACTCAAGCATAATCTAAAAGCCAAAGCTGTATTGGCTGCGGGTTTGCAGATTAGCTATATCGATCAAATCAACGATGAAAAAATCGTGTGGCAGTTTGAAAATGGTTTAGTCGATTATTTGATGGATGAATTGGAAGACCGTGAGATTCTTCCTAGTCCTGCTTTTGTTGCAACGGGTCATGCAGAACGTGCGAGTGCTGAATTTGCGATTTGTTGGAATGCTGAAGGTGGTGAACAGATCCAAGAAAGTTATGTGAACCTCATTCCCACTGCACAAGGCGGTACGCATGTGAACGGTTTACGTTCAGGTGTCACCGATGCGATGCGTGAGTTTTGTGAATTGCGAAATTTATTACCCCGTAATTTAAAACTCGCCGCTGAAGATGTTTGGGATGGGGTGAACTACATTCTTTCACTCAAGTTCCAAGAGCCACAGTTTTCAGGACAAACCAAAGAACGACTTTCGAGCCGTGAAGCGTCTGGTGTGGTACTCAATATTGCCAAAGATGCCTTTGCATTGTGGCTGAACCAAAACTCTGAAATTGCGATGCAACTCGCGGAACTGGTGATTGCCAAAGCAGGTCGTCGTTTAAAAGCTTCGAAAAAAATTGAACGTAAGAAGATTGTGGCAGGTCCGACTTTACCCGGTAAATTATCCGACTGTGTCGGACATGATCTAGATCAATCTGAGCTGTTTATTGTGGAAGGAGATTCAGCCGGTGGTTCAGCCAAACAAGCCCGTGACAAGAACTTCCAAGCGATCATGCCAATTCGCGGTAAGATCTTAAATACTTGGGAAGTCTCATCAGATGAGGTCTTGGCTTCTCAGGAAGTACATAACATTGCGATTGCGATCGGGGTCGATCCCGGTTCTGATGATCTTTCAGAATTACGCTACGGCAAGATTTGTATCTTGGCCGATGCCGATTCAGATGGTTTACATATTGCGACCTTATTGTGCGCACTGTTCGTGAAGCATTTTCCAACGTTGGTGGAAGCCGGTCATTTGTATGTAGCGATGCCGCCACTATATCGTATCGATGACAATAAAGATGTGCACTATGCGTTAGATGATGCCGAACTTGAAGGAATTTTGAAAAAAGTCAAAAGCAAATCTCCACAAATTACCCGATTTAAAGGTCTGGGTGAGATGAACGCCAGTCAACTGCGTGAAACAACGCTTGATCCAAATACGCGTCGTTTGGTGCAATTGGATTTGGATGATAGCCATTTTACAGCGGGTTTACTCGATAAATTACTTGCGAAGAAACGTTCAGGTGATCGTAAAGAATGGTTGGAACAGAAGGGTAATTTGGCGGATATCGTCGTTTAATGCAGATTTATCCTTCACCAGATGACATAGAAGAGATGAAGCGGAAAAGCGTTGATCCTTTGATGATTGCCGATGCTGAAGAAACGCTGTTTTTATGGCAGATGATGGAGGAGATTCAGGTGCAAATTGAATGCGCATTTGCCAATATCACGCTTGGTGAAGGTATTGGCTTATGGCAAGCTCAAGGTATAGATGATTATAAGAGCTCAGCCGAATGTATTGCTTTGCGTCAGCATGATGAACAATTAGATTGGTCTAAAATTCCGATTCAGGATTTAAATGACTGCTATAGCAGTTTAAGCTTTTTTGATGCTGAAGGAATCCGTTTTCATCTACCTGCTTTTTTACTCGCAGATCTGCGTGGTGAGTGGCATTTTGATCTGGCTTTTTATTTGTGTGGATCCTATGATCAAATACAGAAATTTGCAATGTTGAATCAGCAACAGTACGAAGCTGTCAGAGCGTATTTAAGATGGATAGCTCACGATAGAGATTCGGAGTTTTATCGAGATATGATTCTGAAAGAATTAAAAGATGGTTACTGGTCGAGTTAAATGTTAAGCCCACGGACGTGGGTTTTTTTACATCTAAATTGCGCTTAATTTGTGCATCACTTTAAATAAAGTGATTACAAAAGAGCGAAAACGGAAATGATGAATGCAATGTTGTATACAAGGTTGTATTCATTTTTACACATCAGCGTCGCTTGAAAATAAGTTTAAGTCTATTATTTTTCTATTATTACAATATTGATTTCTCTCATTAAAATATATTTTTAGATTTCTTTGTTTGATTGTAGTTTTCCGCTTTGGCATAGAAATTGAATTGTCTCACCTGATTCAAAACCAAATTCATGCATGTTTATGCATCACTCGCTTTGGAGTAAATCAGATGTTTCAACAAAAAATATTTTCAAAAACATTACTCGCAACTGCAATGTTGGGGAGCATTGCTTTAACAGGGTGTTCGAAGTCGACTGAAAAAACGGAGACTTCATCAGTAGATGCATCAGCACCAGTGACATCTGGAGAGACGATTAAAGTCGGGATTCTACATTCATTGTCTGGAACCATGGCGATTTCAGAAACATCATTGAAAGACACGGCGTTGATGACGATCAATGAAATCAATGCGAGTGGCGGTGTTTTGGGCAAAAAACTTGAACCTGTCGTGGTTGATCCTGCATCGGATTGGCCTTTATTTGCAGAGCGTGCGCGTCAGTTACTCACACAAGATAAAGTCGCCGTTATTTTTGGGGCATGGACATCGGTGTCGCGTAAATCAGTGCTTCCTGTGGTTGAAGAGCTCAATGGTTTGATGTTCTACCCAGTGCAATATGAAGGGCAGGAGCAGTCTAAAAATATTTTCTATACTGGTGCAGCACCGAACCAGCAGGCGATTCCTGCGGTTGAATACCTCATGAGTGAAGAAGGCGGTAAAGCGGAACGTTTTGTGCTGTTGGGGACAGACTATGTTTATCCGAGAACGACCAATAAAATCTTACGCGCATTCTTAAAGTCAAAAGGCATTGCTGAAGCTGACATTATGGAAGAGTACACACCATTTAGTCACAGCAACTATCAAACTATTGTCGGCAATATTAAGAAATTCTCAGCAGGTAAAAAGACCGCAGTAATCTCCACCATCAATGGTGACTCGAATGTGCCGTTCTACCGTGAACTGGGTAATCAGGGCATTAAAGCATCTGATATTCCAGTCATGGCATTTTCTGTCGGTGAAGAAGAATTACGCGGTATTGATACCAAGCCATTGGTTGGACATTTAGCGGCATGGAATTATTTCATGTCTGTTAAAAATCCAACGAACCAAAAATTTATTGAAAAATACAAAAAATTTGCGGTTGAGTACAAACTGCCAAATGCAAACAAAGTCGTAACCAATGATCCGATGGAGGCTACTTATGTCGGCATCCATATGTGGAAACAGGCGGTCGAAAAAGCAGGTTCGACTGACGTGGATAAAGTTCGTGACGCGATGGCAGGTCAAAGCTTTACTGCGCCATCGGGTTATACCTTGAAAATGGATGAAAGCAATCATCATTTACATAAACCGGTCATGATTGGTGAAATCCGTGCTGATGGTCAGTTTGACGTGGTGTATAAAACGCCAAATGTGATTAAAGCGGAGCCATGGAGCCCATACATTCCGAAATAACGTTATTGAGCTTATTGCATCCGCGATAGGCTTTTTGTCTTTTAATTCCGTTTTCGGAAAAATACTCTCTATCGGGAGGTTCGATATGAAAATTCAAATAAAGTTCGCAAACTTTCTCTTTATTTTTATTCAAATATTTCTGCTTCAATCTGTTTCCGCACAAAATACGTTTAGCACGACTGAACAATCTGCTTTAACTCAAGATGTGGCAAGCATCTCTGTTTCAACCAATGGCGATGTGATCCAACAATTTGTTAAAGCAGATTTTTCACAGCGACGCGCGATGCTAAATCAATGGCCTGCCAGCATTGCAGAACTGGATCAACTGGTCAGTTATATTGATCAAAATGAACTCTATAGCGATGGTTCAGGTCAAACTTATATTTTAAAAAATAATGAAAACTTATTGGGCTATCCACAGCTTGAAAAAATTGAAACTTGGCCAGCAGATTTATCGCAAGTGACTTTGGTCAATACCCTGCGAAAAGCACTGAACTTTGGTCAAGCGAAGCTCAAGCTTCAGTCGAAAGAGTCGTCTCAGCGTTTAGATGCGATTGATATTTTGGAAAATAATTTAACTGAAATTGACTCAGCTATGTTGAAAGAACTGTATTTGAGTGAAAACAATAACAAGGTGAAAGCGCGTTTAGCACAGCTCATGGCACGACTCGATTACAACAGTCCTAATGTTTTAGACAAAATTCGAGCTGTCAACGTACTTAAACAATCGAATCGTCCCGATGTTTTAGCCATGATCGAACAGGAGCTGAGTCAGCCCAATCTGAACCCCGAATTAAAAGCAGCCTTAATCGATGCAAAAGGGAGCATTAAAACCAAACTCCAAGCCAGTGAATGGACGGGTTATGTTTTTTCAGGTTTGAGTACAGCCAGTATTTTACTGCTTGCTGCGCTGGGTTTAGCCATTACCTATGGGTTACTTGGTGTGATTAATATGGCGCATGGCGAGTTAATCATGATTGGTGCCTATACCACTTACGTCATTCAAAGCCTGTTTAAAACCCATTTAGCCGCTTATGTCGATTGGTATTTAATTATTGCCATTCCTGCTGCCTTTCTGGTCAGTGCTTTGATTGGTATGTTGATTGAACGCACCATTATTCGTCCGCTGTATGGTCGTCAGTTGGAAACCTTATTGGCAACCTTTGGGGTCAGCTTAATTCTGATGCAGTTGGTACGCATGATTTTTGGGGCTCAAAATGTTGAAGTGTCTAATATTTCGTGGTTGTCGGGGGGCATCTCGATTACGCCAAGTTTAATGTTGCCCTATAACCGAATTGCGATTATTGGGTTCACCATTGCTGTTCTGCTTCTACTGGTTTATTTACTGAATAAAACCCGATTCGGTCTGTTCGTTCGTGCAGTCACGCAAAACCGTCAAATGGCACGTGCTGTGGGTATACGTTCGAGTCGTATTGACATGATGGCCTTTGGCTTAGGCTCAGGACTGGCTGGTCTTGCAGGCTGTGCCTTGGCACAGGTCGGTAACGTGGGGCCTGATTTGGGTCAAAACTACATTATCGATGCCTTCCTTGTGGTCGTGGTCGGTGGTGTGGGTCAAGTGTGGGGCGCCGTCTTTGCAGCACTCGGTTTAGGGATCAGTGGCACTGTGCTTGAAATTGGCATGGGTGCAGTCCTTGCCAAAATTATTCTGTTGGTTCTTGTGATTTTGTTTATTCAAAAACGCCCACAAGGTTTGTTTGCCATCAAAGGCCGTTTTGTGGAGTAAGACTATGAAAATCACCTCATTATTATCCGATAAGCCCTACAGCGCGGTTGCCATTGCGGCATGTTTCGTCATTATGCTAATTTTGCCGTGGTTTCATTTATTGCCAAGTGATTCGAGTCTGCATTTATCTGCGTATTGGGTGACTTTAATTGGCAAGATCATGTGTCTCGCACTGGTTGCTCTAGCACTGGATTTGGTTTGGGGCTATGCCGGTATTTTAAGTCTGGGGCATGGCTTGTACTTTGCTTTGGGCGGTTATGCCTTCGGGATGTACTTGATGCGTGAATCAGCAGGTGAGGGCTTGCCTGACTTTATGCGCTTTTTAAGTTGGACGGAATTACCTTGGTATTGGGTCGGCACCGACTATATTTTATGGGCCATGGCACTGGTAATTTTGGTGCCTGGAATCGTTGCATTTATTTTTGGTTACTTTGCATTTCGTTCAAAAATCAAAGGCGTGTATTTCTCCATTATTACCCAAGCCATGACCTTTGCTGCGGCACTGTTGTTTTTTCGTAATGAAACAGGCTTTGGGGGCAATAACGGCTTTACCGGTTTTAAAACCATTTTAGGCATGGATATTACCTCTGCACCGATGCGTGCCAGTCTGTGCTTTATCACGGCTTTGGCACTGTTGTTGTGTTTCATTGGGCTACGGCATTTGATGAATAAACCTTATGGGCGTGTGCTTGGCGCTATTCGTGACAGTGAAAACCGTTTGCAATATTTAGGTTATCGCACACTGTGGTACAAGCTTTCAGCTTGGGTGTTGTCTGCTGTGATTGCAGGAATTGCAGGGGCGCTCTATGTCCCGCAAGCAGGGATTATTAATCCCAGTGAAATGAACCCAGTGAATTCGATTGAAATGGCAGTTTGGGTTGCAGCAGGCGGTCGAGGTACTTTGATTGGACCGATTTTGGGTGCAGGACTGATCAATGGCGTGAAGACCTATTTTACTGTGGCCTACCCTGAAGTGTGGTTATTGATTTTAGGGGCTTTGTTTATTGTGGTGACCATTTTCCTGCCAAAAGGGGTGATTGGTTTATTTGATCGCTTTAAAAAGGAGAAAAACTAAATGTCAGATTTAGTCTTGAACTCACAACAGCATGGCGGTCAGATGGGTGAAGGATACAGTCGCCCTAAAGAAGCAGGACCTGATTTCACCCATGGCATTGCACTGTATTTGGAAAAAGTCAGTGTTTGGTTTGACGCCTTTCGTGCGCTGAATGACTTGTCGCTCTACATCAAAGAAGGGGAGCTGCGCTGCATCATTGGGCCCAATGGTGCAGGTAAAACCACACTGATGGATGTGATTACTGGCAAAACACGTCCAACCGAAGGGACAGCATTTTTTGGTCAAAATTATGATTTAGCCAAGATGAGCACTGAACAAATTGCGGAAGCAGGCATTGGACGTAAATTTCAAAAACCGACTGTGTTTGAAAATTTCACCGTCATGGAAAATCTGTTGCTTGCAGCGCCGAAAAATAAACAGGTTAAAAAGAGTTTTTTTAGTCGCTTGGAACCTGATGCACAGAACGCGTTAGAGGAATCTTTAGCGCAAATCCGCTTAGCCGAATTTGTGAATAAACCTGCGGGCTTACTGTCACATGGTCAAAAACAGTGGCTTGAAATTGGCATGCTACTCATGCAACGTCCTAAACTGATTTTGCTGGATGAACCTGTGGCAGGCATGACCGATGCAGAAACCGAACGAACCGCTGAACTGTGTCTAGAACTCAAAAAAAATCACACTTTGATCGTGGTTGAACATGACATGAGTTTTATCGACACCATCAGTGAAAAAGTCACGGTGCTCGCACAAGGTGCCATATTGGCAGAAGGGACATTGGCAGAAGTACAAGCCAATGAAGACGTGATTGAAAAGTATTTAGGACGTTAAGGAGAGACCATGTTAGAAGTCAAAAACGTCAATCAGTTCTATGGCGGCAGTCATATTTTAAGAGATGTATCTTTGTCTGCACCGCTTGGGGAATGTACTGTGGTACTTGGGCGTAATGGCGTAGGTAAAACCACTTTGCTTAAATGCCTGATGGGAATCTTACCGATCAAGTCAGGGCAGATCCTGTTAAACGGTAAAAATATCTCTAAGCTCAGCCCTGAACAACGGGTTCGAGAAGGTTTGGCTTATGTTCCTCAGGGGCGAGATATTTTTTCGACTTTGACGGTAGAGGAAAATATCTTGATTGGGATGGCGAAATTTTCAGGGGCGAAAACCAGAAAAGTGCCTGAGCATTTGTATGACATTTTTCCTGTGCTTTATGAGATGAAGCATCGCCGTGGTGGGGATTTGTCTGGGGGTCAGCAACAACAATTAGCGATCGCACGTGCCTTGGCATCCGAACCCAAAGTGTTGATCTTAGATGAACCAACTGAGGGGATTCAGCCTTCCATTATTAAAGATATTGGTAAAGTGATTCGTAAGCTTGCCGATGGTGGTGATATGGCGATCGTGCTTGTTGAGCAATTTTATGACTTTGCCGAAGAACTGGCCGATGGATATACGGTGATGTCGCGTGGGCAAGTCGTAGCGCAAGGGGTAGGCAGTGAAATGCCAGAGAAAGGGATTCGAGAGTTGGTGGCGATTTAGATTTTATTTTCTCTTATTTTCATAATGTTATGTGATTCATATAAGATAGTTTGAAATATGAATTTGCATAGCATTAAAGTGCTAATCTTAGAAAATGAATAGAATTCTGAGGTGATGGCGGTGGATGTAGAATTTAATGAATATTTAAATCCAAGATATATTGCTTGTGCCATGATTGAATCACAATCTATTGATTTTGAGTGTTTGGTTAAGTGGGCAGATAGATTAATTGTTATTTTGAACTCACCACCAGAATGGTTGTTTAGTATATCTTTAGGGAGAAATTTGAAGGCTATAGATGATTCAATAAGAAAAAGCCTTGCTGATGAAAATTTATTAGA
Organism: Acinetobacter sp. CY79; assembly: GCF_059515845.1. Classification (NCBI taxonomy): domain Bacteria; kingdom Pseudomonadati; phylum Pseudomonadota; class Gammaproteobacteria; order Moraxellales; family Moraxellaceae; genus Acinetobacter; species Acinetobacter sp. CY79. The sequence continues at coordinate 92,357 of NZ_JCAKMY010000010.1, read as the reverse complement.
TCATCGTTTAATAGATACTTTATTTATTGGGTTTTCGTATTGTAAATTTAAAAACAAAAAAATAACTTTAGCTAAATTTGAAGACCTTATAGTTGGATATTTTGTCGGAAGTAAGCTTTTATTTAATGAAGATGATCTTATTTTTTATTTTTCTAATATAAATTCAAACTATGAAGTGGTTAGTGAGATCAATTTAGAGTTTGAAAAATCAGAAAATATAAGTAAAAGAGCGGAGGAGTTTTTTTGGGGTAAGGAAATCATAACTTATTTTCATTTTAAGCCTTAATACTCAATTTTTAAATAATCATGCACCTGTCCAAACATTATGTCCAAAATCACAAATAGTTTCTGATTCAGATTGATTTACGCTAATCATATGCCTAATAGTCGGGTTAAATCTAAACCCTACGGTAATCGTAAAATCTTCATAAAAAATAAAATTATTTTGGTATTCAAGCTGAAAATGCCTAATTGAATGAGGCTTAACCTCAAACTATGCGGTATTTTTCAGAAAAACTAAAAACATCACAATTATCACCACTGCCAATCCGATCCACCACAGCAAAATCGCTTGGGGATTCTAAGGTCAGTAAAGGATGATGCCACGTTCCTGCCCGATAATTCACGCCTTGCGAACCATCTGTCATAAATGCTTTCAGTTGAGAGAGATCAGGTTCATTTGCATTTAAACTTGGGGCAACCACAACCAAAAACTTCTGTCCTTGCATCGGAATAAAGGCTTGAGAACCAAAAGGGTGACGCTCAAGCATCGAAATTTCAAAGGGTATCGTGGTACTTTTAATATTTCTGAAAATACTAATGCCAGTGTGGGCTTCCCCAATTATTTGAGTCTGAGCCAAAGCATGATAACGCTCGGTATGCGCATCATTGATATGAAAAAAATCATTGCTTTCACAAGCAATCACCTCACCAAACGGTGCAAAATTATTCTGGGTGAGAGGTTGGATTTGAATCATTATTATTCCTAAGTGCTAAAAATTAAATGATGCTCGGCTGAGTCATCAGCAACTGTTCGAGGCAGGAACTATTGGATACGTCATGTTTTTGCGAACTAAGACTTCAGTAAAGTGTTTTGACGAATTCTGCTGATGAGAATGGTTTTGCTTACTTTTGCCTAAACAAAAGTAAGGCGAACCGCAGGTTAATCTATTTTTAAAATTGAATGAAAAAATGGCGCGCTACCTTTAGGCTTGAATTTTTAAACAATCTTTCCCCACAAGCGAATCCGACTAATCCCACCATCTGGAATCATATTGACGCGGATGTGAGAGATTTTTTCATGCTGCAACACTTCATTGATGAAGCCATGAATATGATCCATTTGCATGGGCTGAGCCTGTAACAAAAACGGCCAGAACATACTTTGTGGAATGAGTTGAGGGTCGGTTGCATCTTCTATATAAATCGCTTGTATAGACACTTCAGCAGGGTAGTTACCTTTGAAGTGCGCGGTATCAATCTCGATTTTTTCAATTAAAGCGACCTGACCCAGCGCCAGAATACACCAGTCAAAACCCGGCGCACGACGACGTTTGGTTTCCCAGCCATCTCCCATATTGATGCCACGACCCGGATTAATCAAATTCCGTGGATGTCCAAAATGCGCGTCACTATAAGCAATCACGCGACCACCATTTTCTAGCGCCAACACATCTAGAGTTAGAGACTTATCTTGAATATTGGCTTGAACATCACCATAGACGCGCAAACGTGCAACTCCGCCGTCAGGAAAAATATTCAATCGAATATGACTAAAGGTTTGATCATGTTCAACATCAAAAAGATGATGCTGACTTGGACCCAATATACTGTTTGGTAAAATTTGATGCCATTCGGCAGTGCTTAAGTCATCATTTGGTGCATAACATGCTTCAACTGAAGCGGAAGCAGGGTAGTTGCCACTGAAAAATGTCGTATCAATATCGAAGGCTTTGATTTTACCTGCCACGCCCAATTTAACAATTGCCCAATCATAACCCGCATGGCGTTTACGACGGGTTTCCCACCCATCCATCCATTTACCATGATCATCAAACTTATTTTCGATAAAAATGGGCGGATCAAATTGCAACATACGTTTTGCTTCAGCGAAAAACTCATCTGAACATGCAACGATCTTTGCACCAATACGGGCATCTGCCAAATTGGTAAGTTGCTGTAATTGTGCAGGGATTTCAAAAATTGGTGCAAATAATGTTGCCATATGGATCTTCCATTTTATACGCGGTATTTTTCATGATTCATTTTTCATTGCTTGGGTTCTTACGTGTATGAAAACCACCTAAAACAATGCATTAGGCCTAAATAAAATGCACAGCCTGTGCCAACTCAAACAAAAAATAGAAGCGAATCAGTGGAAATGGCACGTTTTTCGCTACTTAAGCCTGAGAAGAATTCAATTGAGGAGAAGGTAGATGGAGATTGCGATTATTGGTGCAGGGATGGGAGGGTTAACCACAGGTATTGCACTGAAAAAGTTTGGACACACTGTCACCATCTATGAACAAACTGAGCAAATTCTAGCGGTGGGTGCAGCAATATCACTGTGGTCAAATGGCGTGAAGTGCTTGAACTATTTGGGTTTAACGGAGCAAGTTGCAAAGCTCGGTGGGCAAATGGATCACCTTGCTTATGTCGATGGTCTGACGGGCGATGTGATGACTCAGTTCAGTTTATATCCTTTGATTGAGGAAGTTGGACAGCGTCCCTACCCAGTATCACGTGCGGAACTGCAAAATATGTTGATGGATGAGTTTGGACGTGAAAATATTAAACTCGGTAAGAAAATGGTGGGCCTTAAAGATCAAGTTGATTACGTTCAAGTCAGCTTTGCCGATGGTTCTGAAATTAAAACAGAGCTTTTAGTTGGGGCTGATGGTACACATTCTATGACCCGTGCACATGTATTGGGCGAGCAAGTTGAACGTCGCTATGCAGGCTATGTGAATTGGAACGGCTTAGTCGAAATTTCGGATCAACTTGCACCTGCGGATCAGTGGACGACTTTTGTTGCTGAAGGAAAACGTGCTTCATTGATGCCGGTTGCGAACAATCGTTTTTACTTCTTCTTTGATGTGCCATTAGCTGTTGGTTTGGACAATGACCGTAGCCAATATCAAAATTTGCTGAAAGGCTATTTTGATGGTTGGTGTCCACAAGTTCAGCATCTCATCGAACAGATTGACCCGCAAAAAACCAACCGCGTAGAGATTCACGACATTGAGCCGTTCGCAGATTTTTATAAAGGTCGTGTTGTGATTGTTGGAGATGCAGCACACAGTACGACACCGGATATTGGACAAGGCGGGTGCCAAGCCATGGAGGATGCGATCTATTTAGCTCGTGCCTTGCAGATCAACACCTTAGGGCTTCAAGATTCTCTCAAGCGCTATCAAAATAAACGTAATGAACGTACAGGTGAAATGGTGTTACGTGCACGTAAACGCTGTGATGTCACCCATATGAAAGATGAATCAGTCACTCAAGAATGGTATGCCGATTTAAGACAGGAACAAGGTCCACATATTATGAACGGGATTATGAGTAATATTGTAGGGAATCCTTTGGATTAATCCGATGAATTAAAAAAACATAAAAATAATAACCATGAACTAAAATTTGATCAGCAAAGGGTGAAAGCCCTTCTTTTTTACCTTTCAAAACGGATAACATTTTAAAGCCAATCTTCATCAAAATTGAGTTGCATCAACACTAAATCACGCCATTCACCAAACTTTTGACCGACTTGGGGCATATAGCCTGTTTGCTTAAATCCGAGTTTCAAATGCAGGTGAATAGAGGCAAGATTTGCATGATCAATCGCTGCAACCATTACCTTGATTTGATGCGCTTTGGCATGAGTAATTAAATGTTGTAGTAAGCGCTGTCCTAAGCCCTTTTTAAAGAATTCAGGGGCAACATAAACAGAGTGTTCAACGGTATGTTTATAACCAGAAAAATGACGAAAAGCACTGTATTCAGCGAATCCTGCAACTTTAGCACTCAGATCTTCTTGCATAACAAATAGAGGATAACCTTGTGCTTGAAGTTGAAGAAACCAATTTTGGTAATCATCTAAATCACGAGGTGTGGCATTCCATGTGGCAACACCATTTAGAATTTGATGATTATAGATATCTTGGATTTGAGGAAGATCATCTGTTGTTGCAAAACGAATGGAAAATGTCATTGGATTAAGCGTATTTAATCATCTTCACCGCATGCTGAACTTCAGCACATAAAAAAGCAAGACCGAAGTCTTGCTTAAATTTTAAATTATTCTATAAATTAGAAATGATATTTAACCAATGCGCTGACATCGTTTTGATCTTGACCTTTTAAGCCATATTTGTTGTTCCAAACTGAATGTTCGACACCGACATATAGTTTAGTATCTGGAGAAATGTGTTTCCCTACATTCCATTTGTACTGAGACGTCCAGTTCAATTCACTTGCATGATCATCTTCAGCTGTTGACCAGTCTAAGAAAGCATCCACCAAGAAATCTTCATTACCAAGTTTAAATGGAACAGCATAAGTGATCGTCATTTGATAATCATCTTGAGTGTTGTCATTTGAAGCTTTGTAGAAATTTACATTGGCATATTGAGTGTAAGGAATGTCTAATGCAAAACCAACACCATATAAGAAGTTGTTAAATTCAGTGTTTTGACCGTGTCCAGCATTGTGTTCCCAAGTTGTAGCAACGAGAACGTCTTTAATCGGACCAAATGAGAAATCTTGACCAGAAACTTCACCTAAGCTTAAACGTGGTGCGAACTCAAAGTAAGTTGAATCATCCTCATTGCCATCCCATTGTTGGTCAACAAAGAAGAATACATCAGAGTATTTAAGTTTAGCTGCGTACTCTGCAGTCAAGGTTGTACGATCTTCAGTACCTACTTCATAGTTTTCGCCATAAAGACCAGTCAGACTGAAATCTTGCCATACGATTGGACTTGCTTGAGTTAAAGCCGCAGTAGACGCGATTGCACATGATGCAACAATTTGTTTAAGTTTCATTGAAAATCCCCAGAGAAAGCCCGTACAGAATACTCATAATTAAGCAAAAATAAAGCCATATTTGATAAATGGTTAAAAAAAATTCACCGAGGTGAATTTTCAATTTTAAGAGCATAATTTTAATGGTGCGAATCAATGACTTGTTTAGTTGCTAGAATATTTTTAGGTTTGAACAAACGTAGATGATTGAACAAAATATTTAAAACAATCGCGACTAAACAGGTTGAACTAATGCCCGAATGGAACAAAGTTTGAACCCATTTGGGAAAGTCTGCATAAAATGAATGATCAATAATGGGGATCATTCCTGCTGCAATAGCTGTTGCAACGATGATTAAATTCTTTTGCTCGTTATAATCAATTTTTGCCAAAGTACGAATGCCACTGGCTGCAACGGTACCGAATAGAACTAAGCCAGCGCCACCCAATACAGGAACAGGAATCGCTGCAATAAAACGTCCCATAATCGGAAGTAAACCTAATACCACCAAAATCATGCCACCTGCAGCAACCACATAACGGCTTTTAACGCCTGTAATCGCAACCAAACCTACATTTTGTGCAAAAGCACTCTGCATGAAGGATCCGAATACGGGAGCAACAGCGCTTGATAGCATATCGGCACGTAAGCCATTTGAAATTCGATCAGCATCGACTTTTGTTCCTACGATTTCTCCGACAGCAATAATATCTGCCGTGGTTTCCGTCATGATAACCAAGGTGACAATGAGCATAGATAAAATCGCAGTTACTTCAAAGGTTGGCACTCCAAAAGCAAATAAGTGAGGCACTTGGAACCATGAACCCTCACTGACTTGACTGAAATGACCGAAGCCAAAGAAGAATGCCAGAACTGTACCGAACACGATGGCTAAAAGAATAGAGAGTCGTCGGATGGCAGGATTGGACGAAAGATTGAACATGATCACAATCGCAAGTGTAGCGAGCGCCAAACTAATATTTTCAAAGCTGCCCCAATTTTCAGCATTTTTATTTCCACCCATCATCCACCGAACTGCGACAGGTAACAAAGACAGACCAATAATGGTAATGACACAGCCAGTCACCAAGGGTGGGAAAAATCGAATGATTTTAGAAAAATGGGGTGCCAGCAAGAAACCAATGAGTGATGCAACAATGACAGCGCCGTAAACTGCTTGTAATCCACCACCTGTTGTAATGATCGCAATCATCGTTGCTACACCAGCAAAGGAAACCCCTTGTACAAGAGGGAGTTTTGCGCCTATGTGTTTAACACCCATGGTTTGTAATATGGTGGCTAACCCACCAACGAAGAGTGCAGCTGCGATGAGTAAACCGATTTCAATTCCACTTAAACCTGCAGCAGTACCGACAATTAACGGCGGCGCAATAATCCCACCATACATGGTCAGTACATGCTGTAAACCATAGGCTGCACTTTTACTGGCACCCAAATATTCATCTTCGGGTGCAACTACATTTTCGTTATTGGTCTGATTCTTTGACATTTTATATCCCTCATTCTTTAAATTTTTATTTCCATCGATTCGTTGACTAGCTCCCTCGGTATGTCGAGTAAGCAAATGGGCTAATCAGAAGGGGAATGTGATGGTGCTGCTCTGTATTTGTAATTGAAAAATGAATGACCGCTTTAGGGAAAAAAGTATCGGTACTTAATTTTTCAAAATAATCGGCAGTAGAAAATTCGAGGCTGTATTGACCTGTATTCAATATCGCTATCCCAAAATCAGAGATCCTGCCATCTTGGTTTGTGGTGGTTTCAGCAATCAATCGCCCTTGCTCATCGAACAGTTTGACCAACACATTTGAGGCAGGTTTTCCTAAGCCAGTATCAAGAATATGGGTACTGATCATGCTTCAACCTCCTGTGTTAATCTCAATAAAGCGATTTCTAAAAGTTGTTGATGGACGATACTTTTTTCGGTATCTAAATCGTTGTTCAGGCGATTATTTAGAGCAGTTAGAATTTGTTGGCTATTGAGACCAAATGCTTTAATTAAAAAAATGAAACCATATTTTTTTTCATAGACAAGGTTGCCTTGATGGATCGCATTTAACGTTTCCTGATCTGAACTGAGTGCTGATTGTTCACGGTCAGAAAAGAATTGCTCTTGTTCACTTAGCGCAGTTTGAGCATTTTTTTCACCAATCCTAGGGTGCGTATGGAGTGCCGCTAAAATCTCATCCCAAGTCCATGTTTGAGCAGATTTTCTAGCCATTTCAAAGAGCTTATCTGCTGTTGAAAATGGACGATGTTGCAGGATGTCTATTGACCAACGAGGGATAGGAACGCAATGATTGAGCAGTGTTGAAATTTCACTTGAACTGCCTTGATTAAAATCTGAAATCAACACAATAAAGCCTAAATATAAAAGAAACTTAGAACTTAATTTGCAATATCAATGCCAAATAATTTTTTATGGAATAATCGTCCAAATGTAGCGCATCAACGTGCTCTCAAACAAAATCCTATTCGCGTGAATGTTAATTCATGGTGCAAAATGCTGGTGCCAATGCTGTGCAATATCGCCACGACGGCAAATCCAAACTTTCTCATGTGATTGCGCATAGTCCAAAAACTTTTGTAGTGCTTTAAAGCGACCTGGTCGACCCAATAAACGGCAATGCATACCAACAGACATCATTTTAGGAGCGACATCACCTTCAGCATATAACGTGTCAAAACTATCTTTGAGGTATTGATAAAACTGATCTGCATGATTAAAACCACCAGCGGAACTGAATTTCATATCATTGGTATCTAGGGTGTAGGGAATAATCAGGTGTGGACGAGTTTGACCTTGAGCGTTTTTAAGTTCAGTCCAAAAAGGTAGATCGTCGCCATAGTAGTCACAGTCATATTGAATTTGTGGAAACTCAGCCAATAACTGGCGGGTATTGGGACTGTCACGACCTGTATACCAACCGATAGGTGTACTACCAAAAAGTGCTTCTAAGACACTGATGGCTTGATCCATATGTTGGCGTTCAGTATTGATATCGACATGTTGATAATGCAGCCAACGCTGTCCATGTGAGACTACGTCATACTGAGCTTCCTTAATGGCTTGAACCACATAGGGATTACGAGCGAGTGCCATACCGACACCAAAAATCGTCATAGGCAAATCCCGCTTTTTAAATTCCCCATGAATGCGCCAAAATCCTGCACGAGAGCCATATTCATACATGGAATCCATCGACATATGTTTTGCCTTAAAACTGGTCGCTCCGACGATTTCAGAAAGAAATTGTTCAGAGCCCGTATCACCATGTTCGATATGATTCTCACCACCTTCTTCATAATTCAATACAAATTGCACAGCTATCTTGGCTTGCTTCGGCCATTGAGCAGGGGGAACTTGTCCGTGATAGCCAATTAAATCACGCGAATAGGACGAACTTTGAATAGCATCAACCAATTCTTGTCCACGTAAGTAAGTGCTTGTCACAATGGGTTATCCTTTTGCTAAAATTTTTGAAATACTGCTTGCATAATTCTGTGTTAGGCCCGATATTCGAAGTATAAGGACACTGTTCTGCAGACTTTTAAAAGTGTTCATCTTAGGTTCAGGAGGCTTTATTCCAAACGACAGTGATGATGTTTTTATGCTTTAAATTAAATGCTACAAACGTGCCAAGATAATAAGTTTTGCACCATAAAGTTTTAGATAAAGAAGAGGATGATATTTTATGAACATAGAAATCCGTACAGATAAAAATATTCAAAACAGTGAAAGATTAATTGAGTATGTTCGTGCAGAACTAAATGCAGAATTCCAACGCCATTCAGAAAAAATAACCCATTTCTCAGTGCACTTTAGTGACGAAAATGGCTTAAAAGGTGGCGACGATGATATCAAATGTATGATTGAAGCTCGACCAGCAGGTCTTAAACCTGTGGTGGTTCATCATAAAGGTCACAATATTGATACCGCAATTCATGGTGCAATTGACCGACTTAAACGAAGCCTTGAACATGTGTTCGAGAAGAAAGAAAACCCACGCGCTGCCGCGTTGGAGTTAGCAGATGCGGATACCGATCTAGATGTCGATCCAGCATAATTGCAAAAAAAGCCCCTGAATGGGGCTTTTTTAATGGTTTAGTAAAATTACGCGTCTTGATTAAAAAATATAAAAAAATTTCAACGGTCATTTAAATCAAAAAAGTTCACAATAATTCGGCATAATGTTCATTCAACATATTTATTTAAATTTATACGAGAGAAGACATGCTCACAGCACAACAACAAGTGTTTTTACAGGCCTTAGAAGAACTTGATTTGGCACAGATTCAACGCCTGTTGGCTGATGGTCTTGATCCAAATTTTATTGATGCTGAAAAAGGCCCAGCTGTTTCAGTGTGGTCAGATGGTCTATTTAAATGGTGGGAAAATGTGAGCGAAGCATATGAGGCTGGTGCAGCTTTATCTGCTGAACAGAAGCAAAAAGACTTACAGATTCACTTAGATATTTTAGAGGTGCTCATTCAAGCAAAAGCGAACTTCCATTTGTGGGATGCTGAAGAGTGTTATGGTCCACTTTGGGATGCAGCAAGTGCGGCTTGTGTTCCAGCCGTAGCAAAGTTATTGGATCAAAATGTTGACCCAAATACCAAAGATGATGAAGGTAAAACCATTCTTACATCGATTAGTGATTTATTTTTTGACTGTGATTTTGATACCATTGATTGGACTCAGGCTTTACCTGAAGAAAAAGAAACTTTAGAGCTACTACGTAACCGTGGTGCTAAAATGACCAAAGAATTAAATTAATTGAGTGTTCCCATGACAAGATTCAAACAACTGAGTGTACTTGCACTTACGACTTTAAGTGTTAGCGCAATGGCAGCAGACTTCTCCTTTGAACGTCCAGGTACAGGCTTTGGTACGGGTATTACCCCAGTTGGGAAATTAGCATGGGAACAAGCTTTACCTTCTGCAACGTATACTGAAACGACAATTGATGGTTCAAAACGACGTGATGTCACTTTGAATGCGGATATGGAGTTACGCACTGGGCTTGGGCAAAACACTGAATTGCAATTGGGCTGGTCTGGACCCGCTTGGAGCAAAACCAAATACCAAGGTCATTCAGTTGAAGATGATGGTTTGGGAGATGTGACTGTCGGGATTAAGCATCATATCGATTTGCAAGATGAAAAATTATCTTTGGCTGTTTTGGCTCAGGCGTTAATTGCGACAGGAAATAAAGGTTTTTCTGAAGAAGAAGACATTTATACGCTGGCTTCAGCGGTTGACTACAAATATAACGATTTAGTCAAAACCAGTATCAGTATGTTTTATGAAGTACAAGACAGTGATTGGTCGATCACAGCTGTACCGACATTGAAATATAAAATCGCAGGAAATTGGTCAGGATATTCAGAACTGGTTTACCGTAAAAAAGAAAGTGTGGATAACGAATACGCTTTAGGTACGGGTTTAATTTATGGCTTAAATGATCGCGCTCAATTTGATATGGGTGTAAGTGTCGATTTAGAGGGTCAAGATCGTAGCTACAATGCAGGATTTGGTGTGTCTTATCTTTTCTAAAATGCCCTACAGATTGAGTTAAGTCACTGATGCAAAAAGGTAGCGATCGGCTACCTTTTTTTATGGGTGATTTATTTATAAAGGAGATCGCTTATGGAGCTTTATATTGGTAACCGAAACTATTCGTCATGGTCAATGCGTCCATGGTTGGTTTTGGAATATTTTAAAATACCTTTTCAAGAGGTTTTAGTTCCTTTTGATGATTTCCATGCGGATCAAGCGTTTAAGGAAATCATTTCTAAAGTGAGTCCAACGGCTAAAGTACCGACTTTGATAAATGAGAATCTGAGTATTTGGGATTCACTGGCGATTTGTGAGTATTTAGCCGAGCTATATCCAGAGAAAGGACTATGGCCAAAAAATCTCGGTTTGCGTACAAAGGCTCGTTCTGTTTGTGCTGAGATGCACAGTGGTTTTCCAAATCTAAGAACATTATGTGGGATGAATATTGAGGCGAATTTAGCCGATGTGGGGGCAAAGCATTGGGCGGAACATGAAAAGCTGAGATCCGAAGTCGAACGTATCGAAGCCATTTGGGCAAGTCGGGCTTCGGAACATAGCTTTCTTTGTGGTGATTCTTTTACAATTGCTGATGCTTTCTATGCACCTGTTGTCATGCGTTTTATCAGTTATCAGCTTCCTATTTCAGCACCGGCTCAAACGTATATACAGACGATTTTAAATGTACCCGCGGTACAGAAATGGATTGCACTTGCAAAACAAGAGCACTTATTTGTACAAAATCAAGAACCTTATCGAGCAAGATAAGATTACTGAATTATTAGAAGATAAAGCAACGGGTAACAATCAGCTCATGATGCGCTATACAGATAATATGCAATTTAGATGAAATATGCTGTATCAAATACTGAAGCTTAAACTCATTGAAAAATCATTAAGAAAAAATTGCTCTTTCATCTCTCAATTGATTAAATCCACTGCTCTTTGCCAAGAATAAAGCACGATCAGCATATTGCAGAACTGTGTCACTGACTACATCTGCTTTAGATGCAGATACACCACAACTCGCCTGTAAGGTGATAGATAAGCCATTAGACTGGATAGGATTGTTTTGAATTAATTGCAAACAACGCTGTGCAACCGAATTGGCTTTATCCAAATTGATGTCACTTAAAATTAAAATGAATTCATGATCACCATAGCGACCAATTAAGTCAGTATCACGTACATTATTGCTGAGAAGTCGTGCAGTCTTAATTAAAGAACGTTCAGCTATTTTCGTTCCAAACTTATGTTGAATGTGTTCAAAGTTATCGAGATTTAATAAAATAATGGCATAGTTTAATCCAGCCTGTGGATGGAGTTCTTTTAAAAAAGTATTCATTCCAAACGCGTTATAAAGACCTGTAAGAGGATCAACATTGCTCGCATTAATAACTTGACTTTTTGTAGTCCATTGGTAAAACATCGATTTTTTATATAAATTTTTGAAAAATGCATTAATGCGACGGCGTCTTTCCGAATATATGACTTTTCTCATAAGAACTGGCCTATTCTGCAAATAAAATGATTTGAATTACTCTAGAAAAAATATAACAATTAAATTCAAGTAGATCAATTTAAACCCAAGTTAAAATATTGACTTAAGTTTATGAAAAATAATTAAATGTGTCTTAATTCACTATAATTTTTTGAATGATGATAAGCGGTCTAATCGTAAGAAAAAAAGATTATTTGAAGTATTCAGCTGAATCCTATCAAATACATTTGATCGTAAATACATATTCGTTGTTATATATCATCAGCTTAATTATTGAATATGAAAACCTTACATTTATTTTCTAGTTTTTAAGATAATGAGTTTAATTCATTAAAATATTTACTGATTTTATGTGATGTAAGGCTTTAACTTTTTGAAGTTAAGTTTGATCTAATTTGTGTGCGAATTCAGCAATATCAGCCAGTGATTGTTTGGCTTCATTAAACCACGGGCTAAACATTTGGAAGTTATGCCACATACCGGTGTAAAGCTTGTAATGGACATCCACTTTGGCTTCTTTGGCTTTGTCTTCAAAACGAGCTGCGTCATCTAGCAAAATTTCTTTTGAACCGATTTGTACTAAGGTTGGAGGTAAGCCCTTAAAATCACCAAAAATAGGTGAAATTTCTGGGATAGATGGATCAAATCGAGAAGGCACATAGTATTTAATACCGCTTTTTAGCGCTTCGATAGACAGTAAAGCATCGTGCTTTTGATTATAACGTAAAGATTCACTGGTGAGTGTCAAATCGAGGAAAGGTGACATCAGAATCAAACCACTCGGTACGGTTTTAGGATTTTCTTGTTTTAAGCGGAGTACTAAAGCCAATGCTAAATTTGCACCACACGAATCACCAGACAAGATAATGTCTTTGGGTTGAATACCTTGGTCAAGCAATGTTTGATAGATATCATAAATCGCATCACCTACATCTGGGTAACGCTGTTCAGGAGAGAGAGGATAATCAATGTGAAGCACTTGCATTTGTGTGCGAAGCGCAACTTCACTTAAAAAGGCCCGATGAGTTTTAATTGAACCGACCATAAACGCCCCCCCATGAATATGAAAAATCATTTGGGTGGTTTCTGGTTGAGGTAAAATTTCTTCAGCACGAATACCTGCAATACGAAGCTGACGGAACTCAACATTTTTGGGCTGTGGAATCACGCGAGTAAGCTGTTCAAGTGCAATACGAAGGGCCGTGGGTGGTAAATTAAATCGACTTGGAAAACGGAAGCTGGTCTTTAAGATTGACTCTGTAATATATTGTTTCAAAAGAGGATTAATCTTCATTTTTTTTCCATATTGTATAGTTATTGCTTGTTTTTAATACAGGTGATATACAAGGTTACACCAAATAGTCACACACACAAATTGCTTATTTGTTATCAGTTTTTAATAATATTCATGTCAATAAGACAAGGGAAATGAAAACAATGAAAAAAATTGCACTTGCTTTAGGATTAATCACAACTGCTGTATTTGCGAATGCCGCAGACCCTTTGCATGGAACAACATGGAAAACCATTGACGATGAAACGAAACAACCTCGTGCCGTGGTCAAATTCACTGAACAGTCAGATGGTAAGTTAAGCGCAAGTATTCAAAGCATATTGGCTGCTGGTGAAGAGAATACATGTACCAAGTGCACGGGTAAATTTAAAAACAAGTCACTAAAAGGTGTAACCATTGTCCGTAACCTTAAAAATGTCGGTGGTACAAGCTACGACGGCGGTACCATTCTAGATCCAAAATCGGATAAGACTTATAAGCTGAAAGGTAAAATTGCCGATGGCGGTAAAAAGTTAGAACTTCGTGGCTTTATTGGCGTTGCTGCATTGGGTCGTAATCAGACTTGGGTACGTGTGAACTAATTTAACCTTAGCTTCAATATTCAAAATGAATGATAAAAAACCGAGCTGATGCTCGGTTTTTATTTATGATTTTCAAATCATGTTCATACTGTACGAATAGCGAATTACTTTTTCAAAGCACGAATCGCATCTTCATTAAACCCAACCACATAGTCTGATTCTGCTGAAATAACAGGTCGTTTGATTAAGCTATTATGTGTAGTGAGGGCTTCAATTAAGCCTTCTTGACTATCTAAAGCCTTTTGTTGCTCTTCTGCACTCAGTTTACGCCAAGTCGTGCCTTTTTTATTGAGGACGATGTCCGCCCCAAGCTCATTCAGCCAAACTTTAACGGTATCTGCATCAATCCCTTGTTTTTTATAATCATGAAATTCATACGCTAAACCCAGCTCATCGAGTAGATCAAAGGCTTTTTTCATCGAATTACAATTTTTAATGCCATAAACTTTTAACATTTTAGATCCAAATTGAAGGCTTAATAGATAGATCAAGGTTAGCAAAAAAACTGGCAAGATGAATAGAATTAATATTTGACTGTCATTAAATTGAAAAGATAAAGGCTTAAACTTAAAAGCATTAGACAAAAAACAATAATAAAAAAACTCGATATTGAAAAGAATAAATATTGGATAGAGATATCAACTCTTGAGTGGCGAACAGAAAGAAGCGTTATAGAAGGATACTGAATTAAACAAAGCTATTTAAAAAAATGGATGGCTAGATAAGAGAAAACCCGCATCATATCATCCTGATTATGCGGGTCTCAATTCAACGTCCAATGTCGATCATCCTTGGAAAATAAATCGCTTTATTTTCTTTTCATCCTACGGCTTCCAATCCTTATTTGTCATCCTGACATGTCCCTGTGCCGTGCGACTATAATGCCGTGGTAACAGATAAATAAAAATAAGCTAATGCTGCAAGCAATGTGCGTCAAAAGCTTATATTGAGTGAACGATTGTTCACTAATTCGCTTTAATATTCGTGTAAATTACTTTAAAGTTTATAATCGATAATGACGGGTGCATGATCGCTATACCAATTGTCTTTATAAACCCAAGCATTGACAGTACGGTCTTTCCAGTCTGGTGAGCATGCTTGATAGTCAATACGCCAACCGACATTTTTTGCACGGGCTTGACCGCGGTTTGACCACCAAGAATACACTTCGGCTTCCTTACGAACTTCACGGAAAGTATCGACATAGCCGAGTTCATCGTAAATGTGATCAAGCCAAGCACGTTCATGTGGTAAACAACCCGATGCTTTTTGGTTGCCTGACCAGTTTTTAATATCGATACGTTTGTGTACGATATTGTAATCGCCGCAGACAATGACGGATTTATCTTCATCACGCCATTGCTTTAAGATTTTTGAATATTCTTCGAGGAAATGATCTTTACGCGCTTGAGCATCTTCACCTGAAGAACCAGAAGGCAAGTAAAGCGAGCAAATATGTGCAGATTTACCTAAGCCGAGATCGAACTCTGCAGAAATAAAACGACCTTGAGAATCTGCCAATTCAAAACCTAAACCATCTTTGATCGACAAGAAAGGCATTCGACTATAAATGGCAGTACCTGCATAACCTGGACGTTCTGCTGGGAAAAGATGGGTATACCAACCTTCAGGACGGAATTTATCAGTCCACTGCGCATGGGTGATTCGACTTTCTTGCATACAAATCACGTCAGCGTCTGATTGTTCCATCCACTCTAATAAGCCTTTGGTGACTGAAGAACGTAGACCATTGACGTTAATTGAGACCACTCTTAGAATTTTTTGATCACTTGGATAGCTACTCTTTGGTATCATGCGCAGTCATAACCTCTCTTTATGAATTTTGGAGCACCTCATGACGTCGCCAGCTCAGTTTAACCCTCAAGCTTTTATCGAACTTGCATTATCACGTGGTGTGCTTAAATTTGGTGAGTTTACTTTAAAATCAGGTCGTGTGAGTCCTTATTTTTTTAATGCAGGCTTACTCAATGATGGCGAAGCCTTAACATTATTGGCTTCTGGCTATGCGGCTAAATTAACTGAATGTGAAAATGTAGATGTGATCTTTGGCCCAGCGTACAAAGGTATTCCTTTTGTTGCTGCAACTGCTGTCGCAATGTCACAAAACCATGGTGTGAGTGTACCTTGGGGTTTTAACCGTAAAGAAGCGAAGGATCACGGTGAAGGCGGTGTGTTGGTTGGTGCATCTGTTGAGGGTAAAAAAGTCTGGATTATTGATGATGTGATCACCGCAGGTACAGCGATTCGTGAAGTCGTGACGATTCTTAAAAATGCAGGTGCACAAATTGCGGGTGTATTGGTTGCACTTGATCGTCAAGAAAAAGGTCAGGGGAGTTTATCTGCTATTCAAGAAGTGCAAAAAGAACTCGAAATTCCTGTTCATGCATTAATTACGATGAAAGATTTAATGGACTTCTTAGATGTGAAAGGCGAGAAAGAAGCCTTAGCGAAAATGGAAGCTTACCGTGTGAAATATGGTATCTGAAATTAATACAAAGTATTGATTTTTAATGAAGCTCTATCATTTAAGATAGGGCTTTATTTTTGCTTAATTCAATTGTGACGGTAGAGCGTATTGTTTTCTCTTGTTTTTTAATGAATAGACTCTCTGTGATTTAATGGTTTTTGAAGCTATATTTAAACCAATATTTAATAAATATTTAAAATTCAATAAGATAATCTGTGGTATATACATGTTTAAACTTTATGCATCATTTTAATAAATGGAATGTATGTGTAAAGGTTCAATAACAAAAACTTTTGTTGATTTGGAACAACATGCTTATATTCACCATCATGCTTGTCACAATGATTATCGGCTTTATTGTCGTTAGACATATCGACCAGCATCGTTGGGATCGATATCAGTTTGATCGAGCTAAGTTTTTCCAAACACATCCTTATGACTTTCGTTCTGATCAACAGTATCCCATTCAAATTCCGATAAGTGCATTTAACCAATTAAAATTGATCAATACGCTGATGTTGAAATCAGTAGAACCCATTCTGTATCGAGATGCCTTGATTCAACGCATGGAAAACCACCATAACCAGCCTCATCAAGTGCAAGTAAGTATTGCAGATATACAGATTGGTTATCTTGAAATCAATTATGCAAGGCTATTTACAAAGGCTTTGAAAGATACTGATTTTTATGTGGGTAGACCAATTCGAATCATGGCTAAAATTACGCTAAATGAATTAAGCACAGATAAAAATTGTCAGGTTCGATTGGATCTATGTCGTGATCCAGTACTCGCATCGAACTATATTTTTGAAAATGAAAATAATTGAATTAAAACATACCTATTTAAAAATATTTCTAATTGGCTATATTTCTAAATAAATTAAAATCCTTCCGCAAGTTCATTTCTATACAAACGATCACTTTACGGAAGGAGGTATTTTGGAGCAGATATAAAACTATTTGTACGCTCTGAAATGGATATTAATCTTAGCCATCAATCTGTTGATCGATAAAATTAGAAAACCATTCTTTAAAGCTATTCGCTTCTTTTTCACGTTCAAAGGTTTCATGCCAAAAAGTAATGACTTGCCCTACAGTACCATCTTCCGCAGGGTCTAAATCGATGCTCCAATTGTCACCATTACCATAGCTGATAAATGGAATCCATCTAGCGCTCCACCAGATGATTTTTACTCCATCACTAGACCCAGCTTCTTCATCAGAATCGAAAAAATCTTCAGTATCTAGAATACCTTTTAAAACTGACCATTCTTGAAAAATACGTGAAGTCGATAAAAATTCTGATTGATCAAATAAGCCATCTGCACGACCAAATTGACCATTATGAATTTTTAAACATGCGACAAAATCATCAGGGAGTTTTACCCCAATTTTATCTTCTAGATCAGTTATTTCTGCATCTGTTGCAGGTGGTGCAAGGTCTTTAAATATTTCAGGATGATTTTCTTGTAAAAAGGTTTCTAAGCGATTCCAAAGTTGTTGCATTATTTGTTATCCGTTTTGATTTAGTTTTTTAACTAATAAAAATTTGAAGTTTCTTTTAATTTTTACCGTTTAGTATATTGAGATATTTTGTGAACTGTGTCTATATTTTTATATCAGTCAGCATTACAAAAATTTAGAAGAAGATATATAGATTGGATACTTGAGAATAAGTTTATGCAAAATTATTTAGAAAGGCTTTGGAACATACCGATTTGTATGTAGGTAGACCAAAATTCGAATAATGGCTGAAATTACGCTAAAAGAATCAAGCACAGGTCAAAATGTCAGGTTTGATTGCATCTATTATGTTGTGATCCAAATCAAGCGGATTAATTTTTAAAGCAAACTTTTCATACATGGATAAAAAAGGAAGCCAATGCTTCCTTTTTTAGTGCTGATAATTAACTGTATTAGTAACCCACAGTGAATCGTTCACGAATATGATTTTTTTGCTCGAGCTCATCACTCAGTGCAATGGCAAAGTCTTCGGTCGAAATTTTACTGCCTTCCTCACCGACCAATAGCTCATCTTTACCTGTACGGAATTCACCTGTGCGCTTGCCTGGACCAAACTCAGCAGAAGGCGAAATATAAGTCCAGTCTAAATCATCGACTTGCTTTAAGTTATCGAGGAAGGTTGCAGCAGCTTCAGCTTCAACCTTATATTCTTCTGGAAAATCTTCACTATCGATCACACGGATATTTTTGTTGGGTACATTTAAGCTACCCGCGCCACCCACTATGATAAAGCGTTTGACTTTTGAATCGCGAATTGCATTAATGAGACCATCACCATTTAAGCCTTGGAAACGGACTGCACTCACGACAGCATCTTGACCTTTAAGCTCATTTACCAATGCTTCATGGTCATTTAGATCAAGATCAATACTTAATACACGTTCTGTGTCAGCAACTTTATGTGTATGACGTGCGATGGCTTTGACATAATGTCCACGAGACACCAATTCTTCTAAAATGCGTGAACCTGCCATACCAGTTGCACCAATTAAAGCAATTTTCATAAAAGCCTCTTTATTATTTGTAAGTTAAGATATTGATAGTAATAAATAAATTATGGTAATTTACATAATTCTTCATCTCGTCTATGCAAAACAAATCTTTTGTAATTCATAATATAGGGCAAATCAATCTCAATGAATGTTTGATATTTATAGCTGTATTGGTGCTTATATATTTGTGCATGTAGTTGATTTTTTACTCGCGTAAGGGTTTTGTAAGTCAAGACTTGAAATTAACCCTTTGAATATAAGTAGATTAATGATTGCCAATATGGGTATAGCGATTGGCAAAGCGACTGCATTAACTCAATCAGTTTTCTTCATAGGCGTTTACAACATGTTATTGCTCCATCTTTAAGTTTAGCAGTGAAGATATCGCTCAAATCCCACAAATCAAATCTTGGGCTAGTGCACCAATTCATACATACACATGCAAAAATGGAATAAACAAAACAGAATAAACAAAGCATTAATCTCGGCTATACTCATTCACAAATTTAGTTTCTAAAAGAGCACAGAGACATGCGCGTACTTGTTGTGATGGATCCCATCGAAAATGTAAACCTCAAAAAAGACTCAACCATGGCCATGCTTTGGGCTGCCGCTCGACGTGGTCATGAACTTGGTTATGCATTACAACAAGATTTATATATTGATCAAGGCAAAGCTTTTGGCTTGATTGCACCTCTTCAAGTGTTTGAAGACTACAATCACTACTATGAATTGGGTGAAAAACAAAAAGAATCGATTGCGGATTATGATGTGGTGTTGATGCGTAAAGACCCCCCATTTGATATGAACTTTGTCTATACCACCTATATTTTAGAGCAAGCAGAACGCGAAGGTGCTTGGATTATTAATAAGCCACAAAGCCTACGTGATTGTAATGAAAAATTATTTGCGACACAGTTTCCCAAGCTTCAAGTCCCCACCTTGGTCACTTCTCAGCAAAGCTTGATTCGTGAATTTCTTAAGCAACATGGTGATGTGATTGTCAAACCACTGGATGGGATGGGCGGAACAGGGATTTTCCGTCTTACAGCGGATGGTGCGAATATTGGTTCAACCTTAGAGATGCTCACCGAATTAGGTCAACAACCGATTATGGCGCAGCGTTATATTCCTGAAATTGTGGATGGTGATAAACGGATTTTGATGGTGAATGGCGAACCAGTTCCCTATTGTCTAGCGCGTATCCCTCAAAATGGTGAAGTCCGTGGCAACTTAGCCGCAGGTGGTTTAGGTGAAGCACGACCACTGACTGAAAATGACAAAGCGATTGCCGCAAAAGTCGGACCATTCTTACGTGAAAAAGGTCTGATCTTTGTTGGGCTGGATGTCATTGGTGATTATGTGACTGAAATTAATGTGACCAGTCCAACCTGTATCCGTGAAATTGATGACCAATTTGGCACCTCAATTGCAGATGACTTATTTAAGGTATTGGAAGCAGGATTGGCTTAATGGCTTAATGGCTTAATGGCTTAATGGCTTAATATAAGTAAAAAAAGAGCCTCATTTGAGGCTCTTTACTATTTGGCATAGCGTTTAAAAAATATAAACATAATCGAGAGTGCAATACAGCATAAAATGGAAGTCACGATACTCATGCTTGCCCATGTATGCGTTGCTGAAACAAAAGCAGCACTTAAAGGCGGGACAAAGAACTGCACCAGAGCCGAACATTGAATGACCAAGCCCATACTGGCTGCTGCAGCACTGGCAAAAGGTGCATAATGAAGGGTCATAGAAAAGATGGTGGTTGGAATAACACCCCCAATCATGGAAAACAACACAGCGTTTAAGAATTGAATTTCGAAGGTTAGCCAGCTATTGGTGGTAAAAGTCAAAATACTGGTGAAAAACATACCAACAAATCCAATCGTCAGTAATTTTTGCGTTGACCAACCTTTTTGCAACAGCATGCCAGCACCAAATGTTCCAACTAAATTGGCAAGCACCACCAGTGATACCAGTAAACCTGTGGTTTTTAAGTTCAGACCATGTTCAACATAAAGGCTGGGTAAAAAACTGGTCACGGATGTCCATTGGCTGGCATAACATGCAAAGACTAAAGCTAAGCAAATCATAGGTGGGTGTGTCAGCGTTGCACGAATAATTTGACCCAGACTATTCTGAGTATCTGCAACGGCTGTTTTTGAAGTTGAAGAGCTCGTCTCGATATTTAAAAAGAGGTGAATCGCGAGCGCAATGACAAAACAAAGTAAACCTAAAATGACCCAGATATATTGCCAGCTCAGATACTCTAAAATGAACGGGATGGTAAATACCGCTATACTGACGCCAAGCCCCATATATGAGCTCCACAGCCCCATTTTAAAATTGATGGTTTCGGGTTGACTCATCCGTTTTAAAATTGCAGGTGCGCAAAGCGAAATGGTTAAAAATCCAATGCCCTCGGTGAAGCGAAACAAATAAAGCAGTGCAATATTGTCGATCCAAAGCCCAGCAATACTACTTGTCCCTAAAATAATTAAACCACCGATCAAACAGCGCTTCAAACCCAGTTTTTCAGAAAAGGCACCAATCGCAAGGGCAAATAGCATACCTGCACCTTGTATAATCGAGATTGAAAACCCTGCTTGAGTTAGCGTTAAATGAAGATCTTTTTGTAGAATAGGTAGAACAACAGAAAGTTTTCCGATGTGAATAGCGGCTAAATAGCCTGCTAAAATAATCCATAAATCCCGTAATGATAATTTTGGCATGAGCATCCGTTGCGCGATCAAAATTTGAATTAATTGACTGAATTCTAATAAGTAAAAAATAAAAAAATACCATAGTTTCTAAGGTCGATATATAGTCTTTAAGCATGAACTCATTTAAAAAATATATGAACCATAATGTATTTCTAGTGGATAAAAGATCTTAAAATATAAGTATGGATAAACTTGGGTTAAGCATTTTGGAGTTTTGTTTAGATTTAAAATAAGCTTAATATTTCACTTAAGTCTAAGAAAAATAACAACCTTAATAATAAATCTAGTTTAAACTTTAAAAATAGTAGAAAAAACCAATCGAATGCCTGTTGAAAAAAAGTAAATAATCTTTCATGGCTATGCAATTGTGATTACAATCGATTGCACAAAATCGAATTTTATTATCCTTATTTAAGAATTGAAGAAAGAACTGTGACCAAACCTCAACGAAGCGCACCAAAGCATGTCATGATGATGGCTGCAGGCACTGGCGGACATGTATTCCCAGCCCTTGCTGTTGCAAAGAAATTACAACAAGAGGGTTGTCAGGTGTCTTGGCTCGCGACGCCAACTGGAATGGAAAATCGTTTACTTAAACAACATGATATTCCGATCTATCAAATCGATATTCAGGGTGTTCGGGGTAATGGCTTAGTTCGTAAATTAGAAGCCCCTTTTAAAATTATGAAGGCAACTTTAAGTGCCATGCGTTATATGAAACAGCTCAAAGTCGATGCTGTTGCGGGCTTTGGGGGATATGTTGCAGGGCCAGGAGGGTTGGCAGCTAAGATTTTGGGTATTCCAGTAATTATCCATGAGCAAAATGCTGTGGCGGGTTTTACCAATACTCAATTGGCACGTGTTTCTAAGGTTGTTTGTCAGGCATTTCCTGATACGTTCCCAGCTGGTGAGAAAATTGTGACGACAGGTAACCCCGTTCGTCAAGAAATTGCGGAAATACTCAATCCGTCTTGGCGTTATCTGGAGCGAGAAAAGGCGGGTGAGCCAATTCGTATTTTGATTGTGGGTGGTTCACTTGGTGCGCAAGCGCTCAATGAGCGTATTCCAGAAGCGTTAAAGCAACTGAACATTCCGATGCAAGTGTTTCATCAAAGTGGTCAAAACCATGCTGAAACGACACGTAGTCGTTATGAGAATGCACCTGCATCTTTAGCTGTTGAAGTTCAGCCTTTTATTGAGGATATGGCTAAAGCGTATAGCGATGCCGACCTGATTATCTGTAGAGCAGGGGCTTTAACGGTGACTGAGGTTGCAACCGCAGGTGTTGCTGCTGTATTTGTGCCTTTACCAAGTGCAGTCGATGATCACCAAACTGCAAATGCAAAGTTTTTAGAAAAAATTGGGGCTGCAAAAATTTGTCCGCAGTCCACCATGACGACCGATACATTGAAAGACGTTTTGACGCCACTAATGAACCGTCAATTACTCATGGAAATGGCAGTAAAAGCACGTCAACATGCCCAACCTGACGCAACACAGCGTGTGGTTGGTTTAATTCAAGATTTGTAAGTTTTAGAGTAAATTATGTCTCCATCAACACCTGCTGATAAAGCAAAAAACTTGATTAAAATTCCAGAAATGCGCCGTATTAAGCATATCCACTTTGTGGGGATTGGCGGGGCTGGTATGTGTGGTATTGCCGAAGTGTTGAAAAACCAAGGCTACAAAGTTTCAGGTTCTGACATTAAGGCTTCTAAAACGACAGCGCAACTTGAAGAAAATGGAATTAAAGTTTACATCGGCCACGCTGCTGAAAATATTAAAAATGCCAATGTTTTAGTGGTGTCGACAGCGATTGATACTGAAAACCTAGAAATTAAAGAAGCGATTGAAAATCGTATTCCTGTGGTTCGCCGTGCAGAAATGCTGGGTGAGTTGATGCGTTATCGTCACGGGATCGCCGTTGCAGGGACACATGGTAAAACCACGACAACAAGTTTAGTGACTTGTATGTTAGCTGAAGAAAACATGGATCCAACTTATGTGATCGGTGGTCTTTTGAATCGTTCGGGTGTGAATGCTGCGCTGGGTGCAAGTCGTTATATCGTAGCGGAAGCAGATGAGTCAGATGCATCGTTTTTATATTTAGAGCCGATGGCTGCGATTGTCACCAATATCGATGCAGATCATATGGATACCTATGGTGGTAGCTTCGACACCCTAAAAGATACCTTTATTCAGTTCCTACAAAAGCTTCCATTTTATGGTTTGGCTGTTGTATGTGGTGATGATGCCAATATTCGTGAAATCATGCCACGCATTGGTCGTCCAGTTTTAACTTATGGTTTTGACGAAGATAATGACATCCGTGCAATTGATGTCGTTCAAGAAGGCATGCAATCTCACTTCACCGTATTACGTAAGAACAAAGAGCCACTGCGTCTAACCATTAACATGCCAGGTTTGCATAATATCTTGAATGCTTTGGCTGCGATTGGGATTGCAACCGATGAAGGTGTGTCAGATGCTGCGATTGCACGTGCTTTAGAAAGCTTTAGTGGTGTAGGTCGTCGTTTCCAAGTTCAAGGTGAATTTGAACTCGGTGAAGGCACGGTCAAGTTGGTTGATGATTATGGTCATCACCCGAAAGAAGTTGAAGCAACGATTAAGGCCGCGCGTGCGAGCCATCCTGATCGTCGTTTAGTGATGCTGTTCCAACCGCACCGTTATAGCCGTACCCGTGATTGTTTCGATGATTTCGTCGATGTACTGTCGCAAGTAGATCAGTTGCTTTTGCTTGAAGTTTATTCTGCGGGTGAAAAGCCAATTGTAGGTGCAGACAGTCGTGCACTTGCACGGAGTATCCGTCTACGCGGTGAAGTCGAGCCAATCTTAATTGATCCTGTAGAAGGGAATCTCGAGCCTGTGATACAAAAAGTGTTACAAGCGAATGACTTGTTATTAACACAAGGTGCGGGTAACGTGGGAGCAATTTCAATTGAACTGGCTCAAAATCAGCTTTATTTAAAGTAATCTATGTTTAAAGAATCATAGCGTGTGATTATTTTTGATAGACCAAATTTAATTGACCAATGTTAAAAGTTTAAGGATATAAACGTGTCAAATGCTTCTAAATTCGGCAAAGTTGCTGTGTTGCTCGGTGGTAAGTCTGCAGAGCGTGAGGTTTCATTAGATAGTGGTAAAGCTGTACTAGAAGCATTAGTGCGTAGTGGTGTAAACGCTGAAGGATTTGATCCGAAAGAACGTAGTGTCACTGAGTTGGTCAATTATGATCGTGCATTTATTGTATTGCATGGTCGTGGTGGTGAGGATGGCCAAATTCAAGGTGTTCTGGAGTGGTTAAATATTCCTTACACGGGAACGGGCGTTCAAGGTTCTGCAATTGGCATGGACAAAGTCAAAACCAAGCAAATTTGGCAAGGTTCAGAGCTTCCAACGGCACCTTATCGTATTGTCAGTCAGGAAACTGATTTGGCTGAAGTGGTTGCAACTTTGGGTCTACCTTTGATTATTAAGCCTGTTCATGAAGGTTCAAGCGTAGGGATGAGCAAAGTTGAAAAAGCTGAAGATTTAGCGAATGCTATTGCTAAAGCCATACAACATGATGCTGTTGTTATGGCAGAAAAATGGATCACAGGCCGTGAATATACGATTTCATTTTTAAATGGTCAGCCTTTACCTGTGATTCGCTTGCAACCACCTGCTGATGTTGCCTTTTATGATTACGATGCTAAATATATGCGTAATGATGTTGAATATGGCATTCCATGTGGTTTATCTGCTGAGGAAGAAAAACAACTTCAAGAGCTTTGCTTACGTGCTTTTCAGTCTGTAGGTGCAAGTGGTTGGGGGCGTATTGATGCCATGCAAGATGAGCAAGGGAATTTCTGGTTATTGGAAGTGAATACAGTACCGGGGATGACCAGCCATTCATTGGTGCCAAAAGCAGCCAATGCTGTAGGATATGATTTCGATGCACTTTGTGTTGCGATTTTAGAGCAAACTTTATCGAAAGAAACACACTAGACATGGCTCAACTTCCAGCATCAATGCGCCGTAAACGTGCTGCAATTACATCGATACATGAGAAACCGCCAACTCGCAAAGAAAAGTTGATTCATGCGGGGGGGTGGTTACTTTTGATTGTGGCATTTTGTGCGCTTTTTGCTGGGATATATGCAGCTTATAAAGTCATTACCGATGCAAAAGTAGCGACTTTAGAGGTGGTCGGTACAAGTTCAGATGTTGAAAAACAGCAAATGACGCAGCACCTTGCACCTGTGATTAAAGATAATTACTTTACATCGGATTTAGAACAGATCCGTGATCGTAGTCTTGAGATTTCATGGGTGGATCGCGTCGTTGTTTCACGGGCTTGGCCGAATGGGATTCGTGTGCGTGTGATGCCTCGGCATCCGATTGCACGCTGGGGAACGGGGCGGTTACTCAGTGATGAGGGGGAAGTATTTACTGAAGCTTTCGCTCGTAATCATTCAACTTTGCCACTACTACATGGACCGTTAGATCAATCTCAAGAAATGATGCGTCGTTACAATGAGATTAATCAGTTGTTTCATCCAGCAAATTTGAGATTAAAAGAATTATATTTAACAGATCGTAGAACATGGTTTATGCAGTTTGATTCAGGTTTACGTATTATCGTGGATCAGGATCAAACCATGAGTAAGTTGCAGCGACTCAGCCAATTGGTACAGACAGATTTAAAACCTGTTTGGTCACGTGTTTCGGCGATTGATTTACGCTATAGAAATGGTCTTGCCATTCAATGGAAAAATTCAATACCACCTAAAATAGTAAATGGTCAGTTTGTTGTAACCATTAATGACATAAACATTGCGAATACAAGTGTTGGACAGCCATAATACGTGGCTTTATAAAGTGGCATTAAGCCGTACCTAAACAACGAAGAAGATGGTAGTGAATGATGAGTGAAGCTGTTCCCTCAGTTGTTGCGATAGACATTGGGACACATAAAGTTTCAGTTCTTATAGCCAAAGTACATGCGCCTGATAATATTCAGGTGATTGGTATGGCTAGTGCGCGCAATAAAGGCATGAATAAAGGTAAAATTGTCAGCCTAGAAAAAGTCATCACTGCAATTAAAAATGCCGTACAAGAAGCGGAAGATATGGCGGAATGTCGTGTGCATTCAGCGTGGGTCTCCATTCCGAGTACAGAATTACAAAGTTTCTATGCGTCGGGAAGGACTCCTATTGCGAATCCAGAACGTACCATTACCACTACAGAAGTTGTACGCGCCTTAGAGCTTGCAAAAGCTAGTCATATGACCTCAGACCATTATTTGGCGAGTGCTGTGCCTCTAGGTTTTGAATTGGATGATGCGACTGAATGGGTACATAATCCCATTAACTTATCTGCAAACAGTATGACTGCGCATTATCAATTGATGATGTTGCCCATTAGTACGATGCAAAACCTTGATCGTGCGATGAAAGGAGCGAATATTTTTGTTGAAAAAATGGTCGTCTCTTGTCTTGCAACCGCGGAAGGTTCATTATTAAAAGATGAAAAAGAATATGGTGTATGCTTACTTGATATTGGTGCAGGAACGACCAATATTGCGGTTTATATAGAAGGGCATTTAGTTCTTGCACACACCATTCAACGCGGTGGCGAAAATGTTACACGTGATATTGCTGCAGTGTTGCAAACAACGACAGAAGAAGCTGAACGTTTAAAGCTGCTTTATGGTTGTGTAGATATTCATCAAGTTAAACCTGATCATATGATTGAGTTTCAGGCAATTGATGGTCCACAGTCAATTAGCCGTATTGAGTTGTCAGAAATCATTATTGCACGTTACGAAGAAATTCTAGGTATGGTGCGTGCCGAACTTGAAAGCCGCGGTGCATTACAAAGTTTGTATCATGGTGTGGTATTAAGTGGTGATGTCTGTCAAATTGAAGGTATGGTGACTTTGTCTAGACGTATACTTGGTGTGTCTGCACATCTAGGTAATCCGCCTTTACAAGTCTATGCTGAAGATCAGCATTTACCAGCATTACGTAGATCTATGTATGCAACGGCGACTGGCTTGTTATTGTTTAGTCAAAGTGAATTGCAAGAATCAGTGGAAGAACCTGAAGAAGTGGGCAAGCGCCCTTTTTTAGATCGAGTCATGAATGGTTGGAATGCCCTCAATAACAAATTAAAAGGCATTTTTTAAGTTTATTTTTTTAAGGTGTCTTGTTCGCAAGTTGTAAGTGTTGCGTCATCTGCTTGACAATACTCGCGATGCAAAGCATCCTAAAAACAATTTTTATTATTGAAGATCAAGGCAGTATACGGGCTTAAGTGGCTGCCATATTAATTTAGGAATATTTAAGGTCATGGCTTCATTTGAATTTTTAGAAGATGAACAAACCGATAACAACGGTCAAGCCCGTTTTACTGTGTTTGGTGTTGGTGGCGGCGGTGGTAATGCTGTACAACACATGGTGCAATCAGACATCCAAGGTGTGAAATTTGTATGTGCAAATACGGACAAGCAAGCGCTAGACCGTATGAATGCACCATTTAAAATCCAATTGGGTCAACAAAGCACACGTGGATTAGGCGCTGGTGCAAACCCAGATGTGGGTCAAATTGCTGCTGAAGAAAGTCGTGAATTGATTCGTCAACACCTCGAAGGTGCGGACATGGTATTCGTCACCGCGGGTATGGGTGGTGGTACAGGTACGGGTGCAGCACCTGTAGTGGCTGAAATTGCTCAGGAAATGGGTATTTTGACCGTTGGTGTGGTCACTACACCATTTAACTTTGAAGGTCGTCGTCGTCAACGCTCAGCTGAAAAAGGCATCGAGGCGCTTGAGGCGCATGTTGATTCATTGATTATCATTCCAAACCAACGCTTACTCAGTGTTTATGGTGATATTTCAATGCAGGATGCTTACCGCAAAGCCGATGATGTGTTACTCAGTGCTGTACGTAGTATCTTTGATTTGGTTGTTCGTCCGGGTCATATTAACCTTGACTTCGCCGATTTGAAAACTGCGATGAGTACTCGTGGTTATGCCATGATGGGTGAAGGGAAGAGTAGTGGTACAGATCGTGCTGAAGAAGCTGCTCGTCTTGCGATCCGTAGTCCATTATTGGATAACGTGAATATCATGAATGCCAAAGGTGTATTGATTAATATCACTGGCGGTGCAGATATTACATTACGTGAAACTGAAATTATCACAGACGTTGTGAATCAAATCGTTGATTTAGATGAAGGTGAAGTATTCTTTGGTACTGTATTCGATCAAGATGCGCGTGATGAAATTCGTGTCACTGTGATCGCTACAGGTTTAACGCGAAATGCAAATGAAGCAGAACCAAAACGCCGTCCAAGCGTGAGTTCAACCACAAGCCATTTTCAACAACAGTCTGCACAAAATACAGTCGTTGATGAAGATGATGTTCCAGCGATTAGCAAGCGTCAACATGCTGAAGAGCCTGTTGCTACGCCAGCAGCTGCACCACGTTCTGCGCCAATGAGCATCCAAGATTACTTGAAGAATCAACAGCGTAAATAGTTTATTCCTAAAACGAATCAACTGAATCGAAAAAAGGTAGTGCAAAAGCGCTACCTTTTTGTTTTTTATCAATGGTTAAATGTGCTAACTTATAGCGGAAATTTGGATGAAGATCGAAGCTCTATGTTGAAACAGCGTACCCTTAAGCGAGTCGTGAAAGCGAGTGGTATCGGACTACATAGTGGTCAAAAAGTTTTAATTAACTTTGTTCCACATGTTGCTGATGGGGGAATTGTTTTTCGTCGTATCGATTTAAATCCCCCTATAGATATTGCTGCTGACGCAATGCTGATTCAAGAAGCATTCATGTGTTCCAATTTAGTGCAGGAAAATGCAAAAGTTGGCACGATTGAGCATGTGATGAGCGCGATCGCGGGACTAGGCATTGATAATTTGATTATCGAAGTATCAGCTTCTGAAGTGCCTATTATGGATGGAAGCGCAGGGCCATTTATTTACCTGCTCATGCAAGGTGAATTGGTTGAGCAAGATTCACCAAAGAAATTTGTAAGAATAATTAAACCGATTGAAGCATTGATCGATGATAAGCGTGCCATTTTTAGCCCACATGAGGGCTTCCAGCTAAACTTTACCATTGATTTTGATCATCCAGCATTTGCCAAAGAATATCAGTCAGCAACCATTGATTTTTCAACCGAAACTTTCGTTTATGAAGTGAGTGGTGCACGAACATTTGGTTTTATGAAAGATCTAGATTATCTAAAATCCAATAACTTAGCGTTGGGTGCAAGCTTAGATAACGCGATTGGTGTTGATGAAACAGGTGTGGTCAATGAAGAAGGACTACGCTATGCAGACGAGTTTGTTCGTCATAAAATTTTAGATGCGGTGGGTGATTTGTATCTGCTTGGACATCAAATTATTGCCAAATTTGATGGTTATAAATCCGGGCATGCACTTAATAACCAATTATTGCGCAATGTTAAAAGCGACCCAAGTAGCTATGAAATTGTAACATTTGATGACGCAAAATCTTGCCCTATTCAATATGTAAGTGTGACATAAGTCATTGTCTTAGTGGTTCAATGTTATACTGTAACTATAAATAGCGTTATTAAACTCACATGAAATAATTAAATGTTTGCTTGAGTATGACGTGTCGGTTACTTTTTATTGCTTGCCAAACGTAGTAAAGCTTGGCTAAGCTTAGGGTCGCTCACAAAGCTGGCAGCGTGATGTAACATCTCTAGAGTTGCTGGTGGAATTTGTTTGGGGATTTTCGTGTTTTTAGGTTCTGTTTTGGCTTTAGGTCTTAAACGAACCTGAATTTTCTGTAAATCTTTAAATTCAGAAATTTGTGATAATTGAGAAATATACTGTTTTTGAAGATAACTGACTTGACTAATCAGGGCTTGATTTTCACCGGTAATCGTTAAAATTCCGTATTGATAACATACAACCTGCCAAACATCATTGGGTGGTAATAAAGGTTGAATTAATTTTGTAAGTTTTTGGAATTCAGAAACTTGCTTTGTAAGAAACGATAAGTTTCCTGTTTTTATGTGTTGTCTTGTTTGTTGAAAGACGTTTTTGGGTTCTGACATACATTGTTCCTACATTGTTTTGTTCTAATCTTAGGCGCTCTTTTCAGTGAATATCAAGGACGTGATCACGTAAGAGACTTAAGTAAGAACAGTTTAATGAGGTTTTTATGCATACGCGACGTATTTTATTGGCTTTTTCTTTAGCAGCTTCGGCAGCTTCAGTTGCTTTCGCAGATTTGGTTCAACTTGATGTAAATAATGCTTCATCTCCAGATCGTTTAGGAGAGTTAACAAAAACTTTATCTCAAGGTTCTTATAGTCATCCTGATGATCTTGATATTCCTGCAAATACTTCTTTAGACGTTCAAATCCGTAAACAAAAACCAATTGAACTCAATAATGCATCCCTTGCTGGAAAATATGCATCAAATAACTCAAAAAACTATTCTTCAAACTCTCCATACTCTTGGTTGGTGACGCACCCACTGCCTGATTTGAAACGTGTAAGTTCGAATTATGGTGGTCGTGTAATGGGTGGCCGTGCTGAAAATCACTCTGGTCTAGATATGTCAGCGCCTAGCGGTACACCAATTTATGCGACTGGTCCTGGTATTGTAACTAAGTCTGGTTGGGGTACGGGTTATGGTCAATATGTTGAAATTAACCATGGTAATGGTTACTTAACGCGTTATGCACATGCATCACGTTTGGTTGCCCGCGTAGGTGACCGTGTGAAGGCAGGTGAACATATTGCTAATGTAGGTTGCACTGGTCGTTGTACTGGTCCGCATTTGCATTATGAAGTTGTAAAAGATGGTCAACGTAAAAACCCATCTACTTATTTAGCAATGTTGCCATAATTGGCTAATATGAGAATTAAGATGATTATTACAATTAAGATGATCATCGTCTTAATTAGACAATAGTGTCTTAAGTATTAAAAATAAGCTAACATCTATTTAAAGTAGATTGTGTATAAAAAACCGCCATAATTGGCGGTTTTTTTGTTATGTATGTTAATTTAGGTCAATAACTATTTCGAAACTAAATAGTAGCCAAATCCGTATTCAGTTGTAACCATAACTGAATACCTTTAAAACATGATACATATAAGATCTAAACGTTAGCAGATTGAAAAGGACGAGACATGGCGTATTATGGCGATACAGATGCACAGGAAACGCAAGAATGGCAGGAAGCGTTTGACTCTGTTTTAAAACATATGGGAACGGATCGCGCAGCATTTTTGTTGGAGAAATTGTATCAACAAGCGATTGCCAAGCATGTTCCAATTCAGCGACTAAATACGCCTTACTTAAATACAGTGTCGGTAGATGAGCAGCCTGCAATGCCCGGCGACCAAGATATGGAACGCCGTATTCGCGCATTGATCCGTTGGAATGCGCTGGCAATGGTTCTTCGTGCGAACAAAACAGGTGATGATTTGGGCGGGCATTTGGCCAGCTTTGCATCATCAGCAACTTTATATGATGTCGGTTTTAACCATTTCTTCCGCGCAAATAATGAAAACTTTGGCGGTGATATGATTTATTACCAAGGGCACTGTGCTCCTGGTATTTATGCGCGCTCTTTCCTTGAAGGTCGTTTGACTGAAGAGCACTTAAATAACTTCCGTCGCGAAGTAGATGGTATTGGCTTGCCATCTTACCCACATCCATATTTGATGCCTGATTACTGGCAGTTCCCAACAGTATCCATGGGTCTTGGTCCAATCATGTCGATTTACCAAGCACACATCCAAAAATACCTCATGAACCGTGGTTTGATTAAGGAAGAAAACCGTAAGGTATGGGCGTTCCTGGGTGATGGTGAAATGGATGAGCCAGAAAGTACGGGGGCTATTTCACTTGCAGGTCGTGAAAAATTAGACAACCTGATTTGGGTGGTCAACTGTAACTTGCAGCGTCTAGATGGTCCTGTACGTGGTAACGGTAAAATTATTCAAGAACTTGAATCACTCTTCCGTGGTGCGGGTTGGCGTGTCATTAAAGTGGTTTGGGGTCGTCATTGGGATCCATTACTTGCAAAAGATGAATCTGGTGCACTCAAAGCGGTAATGGAGGAAACGCTTGATGGTGAATACCAACGCCTACAAGTGAAAGGCGGTGCATATGCTCGCGAAAAGTTCTTCGGTAAATACCCGGAAGCAGCAGAGCTTGTAAAAGATTTAAGCGATGAAGATATTGATAATCTCAATCGTGGTGGTCATGACCCATATAAAGTATTTGCAGCATATGCAGAAGCATGTACAGCAAAAGGTCAGCCGACTGTTATCTTAGCGAAAACAGTCAAAGGTTATGGCTTATCGGATGAAATTGAAGCGGTCAATAAAACCCATCAAATCAAAAAGATGCAAATTGAATCGTTGAAATATGTTCGTGACCGTTTTAACTTGCCGATCAGTGATGATGCTCTAGTAGATGTGCCTTTCTATCGTCCAAGCGAAAACTCGCCTGAATTGAAATATATGAAAGCACGTCGTGAAGCTTTGGGTGGTTATTTACCTGCACGTCGTAAAGAAAGTGAACAGCTTGCGATTCCTGATCTTTCTGTATTTGACGCAGTATTAAAAGGTTCTCAAGGTAAAGAACAATCGACCACGATGGTGATGGTGCGTTTAATCGCTGCATTGTTAAAAGAAAAAGCAATTAAAGATCGTGTTGTTCCAATTGTTCCAGATGAGGCACGTACTTTCGGTTTAGAGGGTATGTTCCGTCAGCTGGGTATTTATGCGGCAAATGGTCAGCATTACACCCCTGAAGACCAAGAACAATTAATGCATTACCGTGAAGCAAAAGACGGTCACATGCTTCAAGAAGGGATCAATGAAGCAGGTGCAATGAGTGCTTGGGCAGCATTGGCAACCAGTTATTCAACCAATAACTTACCCATGATTCCGATGTACATGTACTACTCTATGTTTGGTTTCCAACGTATTGGCGATATTGCATGGGCTGCGGGCGATGCACAAGCACAAGGTTTCTTATTGGGTGCAACAGCAGGCCGTACAACGCTCAATGGTGAAGGCTTACAGCATCAAGACGGTCATTCACACATTCTTGCCAATACCATTCCAAACTGTGTGTCTTATGATCCATGTTTTGGTTATGAGTTAGCAGTCATTGTGCATGACGGTTTACAACGCATGTATGTGAATCAAGAGCGTATTTTCTATTACTTAACGGTCATGAACGAAAACTACGAGCATCCTGAAATGCCTGAGGGTGTTGAAGAAGGCATTAAACGTGGTATGTATTTGCTACAAGAAGATGAAAAAGCGACGGTTCAGTTGATGGGTTCAGGTGTGATTCTTCGCGAAGTGATTAAAGCGGCTCAAATCTTACGTGATGAATACCAAATCCATTCAAATGTATTTAGCGTAACGAGTTTTAACGAACTTGCACGTGACGGTATGGCATGTGAAGAATATAACCGCTTACATCCGATGGCTGAAATTGCTCAAGAATCATGGGTGTCTGAACAGCTTCGTGCGACGAAGGGTATTGTGGTTTCTGCAACCGATCATATGCGTGCATATAGCGAACAAATTCGTGCATATCTTCCAGACAACCGTCCATTTGTAGCACTCGGTACCGATGGTTATGGTCGTTCAGATTCACGTGCGAAGTTACGTAGCTACTTCGGCGTCGATGCAGCGCATATTGTTGTTGCGACATTGAAGAAATTAGCAGATGAAGGTGAAGTAGATGCGCGCTTAGTTAAAGATGCAATCTCTACATTTGAATTAGATACAGATCGTCCTGTCGCTTGGGCGCCTCAAGCCACGCCGTCTGTACACGCTGTAGCTGACTACAAAGAGGAGAAATAAGCATGCAAATTACGACTCCTGATATTGGTGTAGATCAAGCCACTGTTGCTGAAATTTTGGTGAATGTGGGTGACACCATTAGCGTTGATGACAGTATTGTTCTGCTGGAATCTGACAAAGCATCTGTGGAAGTGCCAAGCACTTCTGCGGGCGTGGTTAAAAGTATTTTAGTGAGCTTGGGTGACAGCGTTGCTGAAGGTGCTGTGCTGATTGAGCTAGAAGCTGAAGGTCAAGTGACTACCTCTGTTGCAGAGGCACCAAAAGCTGAAGAAAAATCAGCACCTGTTGTTGAGGCGAAAGTTGAAACTTCTCCAAAAGCTGTTGCATCTACATCACAAGTGGTTGATGTTCAAGTACCAGATATTGGTGTGGAAAAAGCATTGGTCGGTGAAGTCCTCGTTAAAGCGGGTGATGAAATTGAAGTTGACCAAAGTATTGTGGTGGTTGAGTCGGATAAAGCAACCGTAGAAGTGCCTAGCACTGTTGCGGGAGTTGTTGAAAGCGTTGAAATTAAAGAAGGTGATAGCGTTAAAGAGGGCGTTGTTATTTTAAAAGTGAAAGTTGCAGGTGCAGCTGAAACTCAGCCAGTTCAACAACCTACTCAAGCTCAAGACACGTCTGTTGCTCAAACGCAAAATTCAGCTCCAGAGAAAGCAACTGCTCCAGTACAATCAGGTGCAGTAGAAGTGACTGTTCCTGATTTGGGTGTAGATAAAGCAACAGTATCGGAAATCTTGGTCAAAGTTGGCGATACGGTTGAAGCTCAACAAAGTCTATGTGTGGTTGAATCAGATAAAGCTTCAGTTGAGGTGCCAAGTTCAATTGCAGGCGTGATCAAAGCGATTCATGTTGAGGTTGGTCAAAGTGTTTCACAAGGCATTGCCTTGGTGACGATTGAAGCTGAGGGTCAAACTGCTGCTGTCGAGAAAGTACCTGTTCAAGCTGAAACTAAGAAAGTAGATGCTTCTAAAGCAGATTCTACTCCTGTTGAATCTTCAGTTGTCACTTCGAATCATGCAAATACTGACGCGGGTAAGCTGACCAAAGAACAAAATGCTGCGAATGCCAATGTTTATGCAGGTCCTGCAGTGCGTAAACTTGCACGTGAGTTAGGTGTGGTGTTGGCGGAGGTGAAAGCATCAGGCCCTCATCAACGTCTCATGAAAGAAGACTTGGTGGCTTATGTGAAGATGCGCTTAACTGCGCCACAAACAACACCTGTTGCTCAATCGGTGACTGCACCTGCTGGTTTACCAAAACTTCCAAGTTTTGATGCATTTGGTGGTGTTGAAGAAAAAGCATTAACACGTTTACAGCAAGTGTCGATTCCGCAGTTGTCTTTAAACAACTATATCCCGCAAGTGACTCAGTTTGATCTTGCAGATATTACGGAGCTTGAAGCATGGCGTAATGATCTTAAAGCTAACTTCAAGAAAGATGGCATTAGCTTGACGATTATGGCGTTCATCATCAAAGCGGTAGCGCATTTGTTGAAAGAAGAGCGTGATTTTGCTGGTCACTTGGCTGATGATGGGAAATCTGTGCTATTGCGTAATGAAATCCATATGGGGATTGCAGTGGCAACGCCAGATGGTTTAACCGTTCCTGTACTGCGTCATCCAGATCAAAAATCAATTAAAGAAATTGCTATTGAATTGGGTGTTTTGGGCCAAAAAGCACGTGATAAGAAACTTTCTCCGAAAGATCTTCAAGGTGCAAACTTCACAATTTCAAGCTTAGGTGCGATTGGTGGAACAGCGTTTACGCCACTGGTGAACTGGCCACAAGTCGCGATTTTAGGTATTTCACCTGCAACGATGCAACCGGTTTGGAATGGTCAAAGTTTTGATCCTAAGTTAATGCTTCCATTATCATTGTCATACGATCATCGTGTGATTAATGGTGCTGATGCAGCGCGCTTTACCAATAAGCTGACGAAGTTGCTAAAAGATATTCGTACTTTATTAATCTAATCAGATCCATTTAGACTCAATAAAACCTCGCCAAGGCGGGGTTTTTTATTGGGTTTGAAAAATGCCACAAACAGATTTATACTTGATCCACTTCACTGGGGAGTAGCCGCCTTTTACGCAAGTTAAAAGGGTGATGGTCAACATATTTGCTCTAAACCGAGCATGGTCATCATAGCAAAGAACCAAATGAGCTTGTAAAAGCTTACTTTTGTTGGCAAGACCTTTGATTTATCCCTCTGCACATTTGGCTAGCAGGAGAGGTAGATCATTGGTATTTAGAAAATGCTAGCCAGAGAAAGTCATCATGTACGAGTTCCTCATCTCTACAGCTATCGTAGCTCTCGCTGAAATGGGCGATAAGACCCAACTTCTTGCCCTTCTTCTTGCCGCACGTTATCAAAAACCAGTCCCTATTCTTATTGCTATTCTTTTAGCAACAATCATCAACCATGGTGTTTCTGCTGCAATCGGTCAATGGATTACCACGGTGCTTAGTCCTGAAATCCTTTTGTGGATTGTATCGATCGGTTTTATTGCGATGGCAGCATGGATGCTTGTTCCCGATCAACTCGATGATGAAAGTGAAAGTATCAATAAATGGCAAAAATACGGCGTTTTTGGAGCAACCTTTGTTTTGTTTTTCTTGGCTGAAATTGGTGATAAGACTCAGGTTGCGACTGTAGCTTTGGCTGCGCGTTTTGACAGCATCTTTTGGGTCACTGCGGGTACAACGCTGGGTATGATGTTAGCCAATGCGCCTGCTGTATTTATAGGGAATAAATTGGCAGACAAGCTTCCAATCTCTTTAATTCATAAAATTGGCGCAGCAATCTTCTTTTTATTGGGTGCTGGCGCATTGATTCAACATTATTTATTGTAATTTGAACATAATAAAACCGAGCAACTCGTTCGGTTTTATTTGCAAAATACGTCACAATAAGTTGAAAAATATAAAATAATTTGGATTGGTCTTTGTTGTAAGTTTATATAAATCCCTATATGTTATCAGGTATTAATAAAATCAATTTAAAGTAAGATTTTTGGGGATTAACATGGCTCTTGACCGCACAACATCACAGGTACTCTATGATGATGGCATACATAAATGCATCAGCTTTACCAGTTTAGTGAAAGGTGAGGGGGTTCAAGCCAATCAGTTTCTGATTATCAATAATGGTCGTGCTGCAGTATTGGATCCAGGTGGTGATTTAACGTATGTGCCCCTCACCATGGAACTCAATAAATACACACGATTGACCAATTTAGATTATGTGATGGCATCTCATCAAGATCCAGACATTATTACGTCTATGCCACGTTGGTTAGTGTATACCGATGCAAAAGTTGTGGCATCCAAGCTTTGGGCACGTTTCTTACCGCACTTGAACTCAGCATTTATGAGTGATCGTATGAAAGGGAACTGGCTTGATCGTTTGATCGAATTACCAGACCAAGGTGCGGCGATTACTTTGGGTGAAACCAAAATCATTGCTGTGCCTGCGCATTTCCTACATTCGGTGGGGAATTTCCAATTTTATGATCCGATCTCTAAGATTTTGTTTTCTGGGGATATGGGTGCATCAATGGTTGAAGATGCTGCTGATCAATTGGTCGACTTCAATTCGCATATTCCAAAGATGAAAGGTTTTCATCAGCGCTATATGTGCTCGAATCGAGTGATTCGTTTATGGGTGAAAATGGTTCGTGAAATGGATGTGGAAATGATTGTTCCTCAGCATGGATCTCCTTTTGTTGGAAAAGAAATGATTAATCAATTTTTAGATTGGATTGAAAATCTACAATGCGGTATTGATCTGATGGATGAAACCGTCTTTTCCTGTCCGCAATAATGAAAAAATATTGAAAAAAATATTGAGTTAAATAGAAAAAATTTTTAACATTTATCGTGTAAAAAATCTACTTTCAACCTCTTTTATTGTTATTTAATGAAAGAGGTTTTTTTGACCACGAGAATTTTAAAAATATGTTGTCTCAAATATCAGCACAGGATGCGTGCTTAAGCTGTGGGGCGTGTTGCGCCTTTTTTAGAGTGTCATTTTATTGGGCAGAAGGAGAGAGTATGCCCGACAATGTGATCGAAGAGTTAACGCCTATTTATTCGTGTATGAAAGGCACCAATCAAAAAGATCCACGCTGTGTGATGTTATCTGGTGAAATCGGGCAACAGGTCAGTTGTACCATGTACGAGCAACGTAGTTCTTCATGTAAAGAGGTTCAAGTGGGAGACAGTCAGTGTCTGAAGGCGCGTTCAGCGCATGGACTCATTCCTTTGGTTGAAATTGACATACCTCATCCAGTAAATGATGAAGATTATGACCAAGTTTGTTAAAGTTTTTGGAATTTTAATCGGCTTAGCTTTAGTTTTAGACTATGTTTATTCCACCAGTAAGTTTGCTTTAGAGCGAAGTAATTGGTTGATTAGTGATTTTGGACCGGGTCATGCTGAATGTGCAGACACTTATCCATTTGATGGTCAGCGTATTGAAAAGCGCGGTATAACATGGGATGTTCAATACCGTTTTATAGATTTAAAACTGATTGTTTATGATGCTAAAACAGGTGAAATGGCGTGTACTTATGCATCTAAATAATCAGCGCTTGAGATGAAAAATCTTTCTTGATAAAAATCATCCTGAATTTTTTATGACTTAAAAAGCTTGAATAAAAAATGAAAATTGAATAGAAATTTGTATATAATGGCTCACGGAAATTACCAGCGAGACTGTTATGTTGACCATCGTTCAAGACGCGTTAACCTTCGATGATGTCCTATTACTCCCTGCTTACTCAACTGTCCTCCCAAAAGATGTCTCTCTTAAGACACGCCTGACTCGTGGCATTCAACTTAATATCCCTTTAGTTTCAGCTGCAATGGATACCGTGACTGAATCGCGTATGGCAATTGCGATGGCACAAAATGGCGGTATTGGTATTTTGCATAAAAACATGGATATTTTGGCTCAAGCTGCTGAAGTACGTCGTGTGAAGAAATTCGAAGCAGGTATGGTGAAAGACCCAATCACAGTAACACCAGAAACAACTGTTCGTGAATTGATGGCGATTACGCAAGCCAATAACATCAGTGGTGTACCTGTTGTGAAGGACGGCAAAGTCGTGGGTATCGTGACAGGTCGTGATACACGCTTTGAAACAAATCTTGAACAACCTGTAAGTAACATCATGACAGGTCAAGACCGACTCGTAACAGTTCGTGAAAACGAATCAAAAGAAAATATCCAAGCGCTTCTTCAAAAGAATCGTATTGAAAAAGTGATTGTTGTTGGTGAGCATTACGAACTGAAAGGTTTGATTACGGTTACTGATTTCAATAAAGCTGAACTTTATCCAAACAGTTGTAAAGATGATCTAGGTCGTTTACGTGTAGGTGCTGCAGTCGGTACCGGGCTAGAAACGCCGAGCCGTGTTGAAGCATTGGTTGAAGCGGGTGTAGATGTGATTGTTGTAGATACAGCACATGGTCACTCCGCGGGTGTCATTGAGCGTGTACGTTGGGTGAAAGCAAACTATCCACAAGTACAAGTGATTGGCGGTAACATTGCCACTGGTGATGCCGCTCTTGCGTTGTTAGATGCAGGTGCTGATGCGGTTAAAGTCGGTATTGGTCCTGGTTCGATTTGTACAACACGTATCGTTGCTGGTATTGGTATGCCTCAAATGTCTGCCATTGATTCCGTTGCTAATGCTTTGAAAGAGCAAATTCCATTGATCGCAGATGGTGGTATTCGCTTCTCTGGCGATATGGCAAAAGCCATTGGTGCAGGTGCAAGTACCATCATGGTCGGTTCATTGATGGCGGGTACTGAAGAAGCCCCTGGCGAAGTAGAATTCTTCCAAGGTCGTTACTACAAAGCTTACCGCGGTATGGGTTCATTGGGTGCAATGGCGGGTTCTACAGGTTCTGCTGACCGTTATTTCCAAGATTCTAAGGCGGGTGCTGAAAAGCTTGTACCTGAAGGCATTGAAGGTCGAGTACCTTACAAAGGCCCAATGGGGAATATCGTACATCAAATGATGGGTGGTTTACGTTCATCTATGGGTTATACAGGTTCAGCAACCATTAATGACCTTCGTGAAAATGCGAAATTCGTTAAAATTACTGCAGCAGGTATGTCTGAATCTCATGTACATGATGTGACGATTACGAAAGAAGCACCAAACTATCGCGTAGGTTAATATCGACAGTTTTGTGATTGAATTAGACTCATAGATTAGTCAAAATTTAGTAGTATTTGTTGTATAAAAGCCGTCAGTTTATGACGGCTTTTTTTATTTAGTGTAAAGTAAGGATATGAAAGCGAAGTGCGAAAAAAGCACGGATAATAAGTGGGTAAAAAATGAGTTATTTTGGTACAGATGGTATTCGCGGTAAATTTGGTGAACTTCCGATTACACCTGAGTTTGCACTCAAACTTGGGTTTGCAGCAGGAAAAGTATTAAAAAGAAGAACAAAGAAAGCCAAGCCGATTGTGGTTTTAGGTAAAGATACGCGCTTATCGGGTTATATTTTAGAGGCAGCTTTACAGGCGGGCTTGAATGCAGCGGGTGTGTATGTCCATTTGCTTGGACCATTACCTACGCCTGCCATTGCGCATTTGACTCGTGCCTTACATGCCAGTTTAGGTATTGTGATTTCAGCATCGCATAATCCTTATTTTGATAATGGAATTAAATTTTTCTCTTCAGAAGGAAAGAAACTTGCTGATGAACTTCAAAATGAAATCAATGTTGAACTTGAAAAAGATATGG
This sequence comes from Acinetobacter sp. CY79, assembly GCF_059515845.1. Classification (NCBI taxonomy): domain Bacteria; kingdom Pseudomonadati; phylum Pseudomonadota; class Gammaproteobacteria; order Moraxellales; family Moraxellaceae; genus Acinetobacter; species Acinetobacter sp. CY79. Next base: position 50,987 of record NZ_JCAKMY010000010.1, on the reverse strand, counting down.
TCATTGAAGACCCAGCAAACTTAGGTAAAAGTGTCCGTGTCAAAGATGCCAACGGTCGCTATATCGAGTTTTGTAAATCGACTTTCCCATATCATTTAGATTTAAATGATTTAACGATTGTGGTCGATTGCGCCAATGGTGCTGCTTACAATGTTGGCCCTGCGGTTTTTCGTGAATTAGGTGCAAAAGTATTTGCGATTCATAATGAACCGACGGGAATGAACATCAATGAAAATTGTGGTTCAACTCATCCCGAATTTTTACAAAAAGCCGTGGTTGAACATGGTGCAGATTTGGGCGTTGCCTTTGATGGCGATGCTGATCGCGTAGTGTTGGTCGATAGAGATGGAAACCTGATTGATGGTGACCATATTCTGTATATTCTTGCGACTCAGAGTGCTAAAAAACCAGCAGGTATTGTTGGAACGCTTATGAGTAATATGGCGTTAGAGCTCGCACTTGAAAAAGCTGAAGTGCCTTTACTTCGTGCAAAAGTAGGTGATCGCTATGTACTTCAAGGGTTAGAGGAAAAGGGTTGGGTGATAGGTGGTGAGCCATCAGGTCATATTCTCACTTTAGACAAGAGCACCACAGGTGATGCGATCATTGCAGCACTACAAGTGTTAACGGTCATGGTTGAACAGAAAAAAGCACTCCATGAACTGGTCGATGGATTTAAGCTACTTCCCAATGTATTGGTGAATGTCCGTCTGGAAGCCATGTTTGACCCATACGCTGTACCAGCATTGGTTACTGAATTTGATAAAGCAGAGGCTCAACTTAAAGGACGTGGACGTTTGTTGATTCGTAAATCAGGCACTGAACCTGTGATTCGTGTCATGGTCGAAGGTGAAAACCTAGAAGAAGTAAATGCACTTGCACATTCACTTGCAGATGCAGTTCGCGCTAATGCTGCTTAAAAGGGATAGATGAATGAGTGACTTGATTAAAGATTTAAGTGAGCTTCGTTTAAGTTATCAAAAAGATGAGTTACATGAAACTCAAGCTGCATTAAATCCACATGAGCAATTTTTAAGTTGGTTTAATCATTCTCTTGAAATCAAGTTGCATGAACCTTATGCCATGTCATTGGCGACAGCCAATGCACAAGGTCGCCCCCATGTGAGAACGGTTCTATTGCGTGGTGCAACTGAAGCTGGGTATGATTTTTATACCAATTATGACAGTCAAAAAGGGCTGGACTTAGCTGAAAATCCTTATGCTGAGCTGTTATTTTACTGGCCTGAGCTTGAGCGTCAAATTCGTGTCAGTGGACGAGTAGAGAAAATCTCTTTGGCTGAGTCGACAGACTATTATCATAAGCGTCCGAGAGACAGCCAGATTGCAGCACATATCAGTACACCACAAAGTGGCGTGATTGGTAGTCGTGAAGAGTTGCAGTTAAGATTTCAAAATTTACATGATGAAGTTGCAACTCAAACGCAACTTGCTAAGCCTGAGTTTTGGGGAGGTTATCGTTTAGTGCCAGATTATTATGAATTTTGGCAAGGACGTCCAAACCGTTTACATGACCGCTTGAGTTATGAAAGAATCGAAGATCAATGGACATTACAACGATTGATGCCTTAAATGCCGAATATTCAAATTCAACAACGACCATTTTTAACGAGCCCTGAATTATTTCAGGGTTTGTCACCTTTGCTTGCTCGAATTTTAGCGCGACGAGGGGTGCAATCTGATTTAGAGCTTGAACTTAAGTTGAAGCATTTACTTGCACCGCAAATGAAAGGATTAGAGCAGGCCATTCAGATCGTTGATCAGGCTATTGAGTCGAATCAAAAAATTGTCATCGTGGGTGATTACGATGCTGATGGTGCAACCAGTACTGCACTCATGGTTCTTGCACTCAGGGAAATGGGTGCAAATGTCCATTACCTTGTACCTGATCGTTTTAAATATGGTTACGGTTTAACACCAGCAATTGCAGATTTAGCCTTTGTGACCTATACCCCTGATTTATTGATCACAGTCGATAATGGTATTTCTAGTCATGAGGGAGTGAATCAAGCTCAAGCACATGGGATGCAGGTGATTATTACCGATCATCATTTAACGACAAAAGAAACACCGAAAGCAGAGGCAGTCGTAAATCCCAATCAGTTGGGTTGTGATTTTCCAAGCAAAGCTTTAGCAGGTGTAGGCGTTGCATTTTACTTGCTTGCGAACTTATCCAGTCATCGTAAAAAAATGGGCAAATCATTCGCACAGATGACCCATTATTTAGATTTGGTTGCACTGGGTACTTATGCAGATGTTGCCAGTTTGGATTTTAATAACCGAATATTGGTCGATGCAGGTGTGAAACGCATTCAATCTAATCAGTGTCGTGCAGGGATTATTGCACTTTTAGACCTTGCGGGTCGTGATCCTAAAGATCTAAAAGCGCAGGATTTAGGATTTGTCATCGGACCACGTATAAATGCGGCAGGGCGTATGGATACCATGAATATTGGTATCGAATGTTTACTGGCGGAAGATATGCAGACAGCTTATGCATTTGCGCGACAATTGAATGAGCTGAATTTACAGCGTCGATCTGTCGAAGCAGAGATGAAGCAAGAAGCACTCACTGTGATTGAGCAACTTGAATTAGACCAGAAAAATTTACCTGCTGCTTTAATTATGTTTGAAGAGCACTGGCATCAAGGGGTCATCGGCATTGTTGCTGGACGTTTAAAAGAACAATTCCATCGCCCAAGTATCGTGTTTGCACCAGATAAAGACGGGATTCATATTAAAGGTTCAGCTCGATCGATTGATGGTATTCACATTCGTGACAGTATTGAAAAAGTCGCTGAACGACATCCGCATTTAGTGAGTTTTTTTGGGGGGCATGCAGCAGCAGCTGGGCTCACCATTAAACGCGAGCACTTTGATGAGTTTAAACAGGTTTTTGAGCAATTGATTGCTGAAGCTGATGATGAAATTTTCCAAGCATTACTCTGGACGGATGGGGAGTTGAGCAATGAAGATTTCGTTGTCGAGACAGTAGATCAAATTGAACAGCTTGGACCTTGGGGGCAAAAATTTCCACACCCTGTTTTCGAAGGTGAATTTAAAATTTTGGAACATCGTTGGCTGAAAGACGTTCATCTTAAATTGAAGTTAGTCTTAGGCAATGGTCAATGGATTGAAGCCATTGCATTTAATGCTTTAAATAAATATGACTTCAAAGCTGATCAGGAAAAAGTCAAACTTGTGTATGAGTTAGATAAAAATGAATACAAAGGTCAGGTCAGTGTACAGCTTAAGGTTTTACATTTAGAACATTAAAAAAACCGCTCATGAGAGCGGTTTTTATGTCTAACTTAAATGAGATTAGAAGCGGTAAGCACCACGAACACCGAATAGGTTGCCTTCATCAGCAAAACCTACACGACCTTCAAGACTCACTTGTTGATTGAAGAATTTTTTAGCGCTAATGCCAAATTCGTCATATAGGTCATTGTCATAATAATCTACACCAATACTCAAAGTTTTATCGATGTAATAGTCACCACGTACAGAGAATTCATCTAAATCACCTAAACCAGCATAAGCTTCTAGATTTACGTCATTTGAACCCACTTGCGTAACATATTTAGCACGGATTGTTGGATCAACGCCATCGTCGTAGTCATTATCGTAACCTTTCAAACCTGCCGCCAATAAAAGGCCAGGAGCTGGAAGATAACCTACTTCAACGCCGTAAGTCGTTACGTCGTAATCTTCAAAGCCTTCTTCTTCCTCACTCGAATGAGCAATATTTGCACCTACATAGAAATCTGAGTTAGGTACAAAGTATTCAACGCCTGCACCAAATGTAGTAGTTTCGTACCAGTCGAAGTCATAGTAAGAAACTTCAGCATTTACATTGCTCGCGCGTTCTAAGAATGCTGCTTCATTTAAAGGATGGTTTTTAACTTGAACTGGGTTGAAGTAGTAAGCCCCATCAATTGCAAAACCTGTAGAAGTATCCCCATTATCAGGGTCGATTAAATTAACTGTTCCGCCAACTTCTGCTTGATAAGCATGAGCTGTTCCTAGGCTAGCAATAAGTGCTGTAGCAAGTGCAATTTTCTTAAACATTCTTAAATGCTCTCTTTGTTATAAAATTATGACTGTATTGTTACAGTTCATGTCCATTGTATGAAATAACTACAAAGAGTCAATGCACTAAAACTGACTTTATATGATTAGGTACTAAAAAAGCCCATCCTAAGATGAGCTTTCGATAAGTTTTTTAAAAATTAGATGAATTAGAAGCGGTATTTAGCAGCAACACCAAAAGTATTGTAGTCGTTGTTGTATTGTTCACCAAAACCAACACGACCTTCTAAACTTACTTGCTGGTTGAAGAATTTACGCGCATTGATACCCACTTCTGAACGATCTGTAATATCGTTATTGTGATAGTCTGCGCCTACACTTAATGTTTTGTCGATGTAATAATCCGCAGCTAGGTTATATTCATCCGAATCACCAAATGCTGCACCAGCTTCAAGGTTGATATCTTTACCATTGCTTAAAGTCGTTACGTATTTTGCACGTAAAGTTGGATCTACGCCATCATCAGCATCGTTATCGTAACCTTTAAGACCCGCTGCAATTAACAGACCTGGTGCAGGAAGGTAACCTAGTTCAGCATTATAGTACGTGGTATCCCAGTCATATTTTTGACCTAAAATATTGGTACGCTCTTGTTCATTTTGGCTTACACCACCAGATACATAAAAATCAGAGTTTGGAACAAAGTATTCGACTCCAGCACCATACGTTGTGTCATCCAATTCACCACGATCTGCGAAATCAACATGCGCACTCACGTTACTTGCACGGTCAAGGAATGCCGCTTCAGCCAAAGGTGCATTACGTGTCTGAACTGGGTTGAAGTAATATGTACCGTTCACACCAAATTCGCTACCTGAACTCCCATTGTCAGGATCAACGTAGCCTGCAGAAGCACCAACTTCAGCTTGATATGCATTTGCAGTGCCTGTTACAGCCAAAGCTGATAGTAATGCAGAAGCGATTGCTAATTTTTTCATGATACTTCCCCTTATAAGGAATAAAAATTCGAATACATTTTTTGTTACAAGTTCAGTGTAGGGGAAAATAATGGAGGATCAATCAAGTAAAAGTAACAGTAATGTATATAGTGTAATTATATGTAATATTTACGATTTAAATTATTGATTTATATAACTTAAAATAAATGTGAGATCGTGTTATTAATGATCGTATTGAGTAAAAACATGTGTTTTATTATGAATAAAGATCACTTTTTCACGTAAATTTGAAGTTTATATGAATGTAATGGTTGCTATTAAAACATCACTCATAATAAAAATATAATGAATATGAGTTAAACCAGTCCAAGACATCGAGTCCATATTAGGTTTTGGGGTGATTTCTGTCGTAGAAAAGCAATCTCTCATGTTTTTAGGGACTGTGTTAGAATATTGCGGAATTTAAAAGCAGCATATTTAGGATCAACGCACGTGGAAATTAATCCGTACCTTATTCAGATAAAAGACTTAAACGACCGTGGTCAGACATTACGGGGGTATCTTTGACTACGATCTAAAGAAAGAGCGTCTAGAAGAAGTCCTACGTGAATTAGAAGATCCCACAATTTGGAATGATCAAAGCCGTGCTCAAGCGATGGCGAAAGAGAAAGGTGAACTTGAAAATGTACTCAATGTACTTGAAGGTTTAGCGACTCAAGTAGAAGATGCGCAAGCGATGCTTGATCTCGCTGTTGAAGCTGATGATGAAAGCTTACTTGAAGATGTTCAGGCTGAATTAAGTTCAGCCGAAGCAGAACTTGCCAAGCTCGAATTCCGCCGTATGTTTAGTAATCCAATGGATCCGAACCCATGTTATGTGGAAATTCAGGCGGGTTCAGGGGGCACAGAGGCTCAAGATTGGGCATCAATGCTATTGCGTATGTATCTACGTTGGATTGAACGTCATGGTTTTAAAGCTGAAGTGATGGAAGAATCGGATGGTGATGTAGCAGGGATTAAATCTGCAACCATTCGTGTAGATGGCGAATATGCCTATGGTTGGTTACGTACTGAATCAGGTGTACACCGTTTAGTGCGTAAGTCACCATTTGATTCTGGTAACCGCCGTCATACTTCATTTTCAGCGGTGTTTGTTTCACCAGAAATTGATGACAATATTGAAATTGATATTAATCCATCGGATGTTCGTACGGATACTTACCGTGCATCTGGTGCGGGTGGTCAGCACATTAACAAAACCGATTCAGCGGTACGTTTAACGCATGCGCCAACAGGTATTGTAGTGGCGTGTCAGAACCAGCGTTCACAACATGCCAACCGTGACCATGCCTGGAAACAATTACGTGCAAAATTGTACGAACTTGAAATGCAGAAGCGTAATGATGCTGCTAAAGCACTTGAAGATAGCAAATCAGATATTGGTTGGGGTAGTCAGATTCGTTCATACGTACTTGATGACTCACGTATTAAAGATTTGCGCACCAGTGTAGAAAGTTCAAACACGGGTGCAGTACTTGATGGTGATTTAGATAAGTTCATCGAAGCGAGTTTGAAACAAGGTCTTTAATTCAAGCTTATATCGAGTATTTTGCATATAAAAGAAGCAGGGATTGATCTCTGCTTTTTTTATATTTCTGCCTTTTATATTCATGTGTATTATTTTGATAAAAGTCAGTGTTAGATCATCAAATCAGATCAATGCTAGAATAATGAATACTTGTCAGTTCGATGTTGGTATTTCAAAGATTGTTTTAAATATCGAGATTATTCGATATTAATATCTAAAATATTCGATATAATGAATGTGTTAAGTGCTTATCATGAATGTGAGTGAAATGAGATGGACACTGAAGCAATTTACAAAGCCTTATCAAACCCGCTAAGACGTCAAATTTTACAATGTCTGAAGGATCCTCAAGACATGATTCCTCAGGATGATTGTGCTCGAGATTTCAGTCGGGGCGTATGTGCAGGGCAGATCGAAAAAATTGCTGAAGTTTCTCAATCCACCATGTCGAATCATTTATCTGTATTGCAACAAGCAGGTTTAGTGACCGTAACCAAGCATGGTCAATGGTGTTATTTCTCACGTGATGAAGCACAAATTCAGAAATTTTTAGATCACATACAACAATCTTTGTGATTGCGATATATCAAATGATCCGAACTGTATAAGGAAGATGCCATGACTGACTTTTCAACTCCAATTCAATTGGGTGAATTAAAGCTTAAAAACCGAGTTGTAATGGCGCCTTTAACGCGTTGCCGTGCGACTGCTGATCGTGTTCCTACTGAGTTAATGGTTGAATACTATGCGCAACGTGCCAGTGCAGGTTTGATCATCGCTGAAGCAACGGTTATTTCTGAAGAAGCCAATGGTTATGAAAAGACGCCTGGTTTATTTACCGATGCTCAAGTGGAAGGCTGGAAAAAAGTCACTGATGCCGTACATGCAAAAGATGGACGGATTGTTTCACAGTTATGGCATGTGGGGCGCGTATCACATCCTGATTTATTAAAAGGGGAAACCCCAGTTTCAGCAAGTTCAGTGCAACAAGCAGGTCATGTCAGTCTACTTCGTCCAAAACGTGATTATGTATCGCCACGCCCTTTAAACATCTCAGAAATTCACGCGATTACTCAACAATTTAAACAAGCGGCAATTCGTGCTAAAGCTGCAGGTTTTGATGGGGTTGAATTACACGCTGCGAATGGTTATTTGATCGATCAATTTTTACAGACTAAAACCAATTTACGTGATGATGAATATGGCGGTTCAGTTGAAAATCGTGCACGTTTCCTATTGGAAGTGATCGATGTATTGATTGAAGTATGGGGCGCAGGTCGTGTAGGGGTGCATTTGGCGCCACGTGGTGATGAGCATGACGTGGGGGATGATGATCCACGTGAAACTTTCGGTTATGTGATGCAAGAATTAGGCAAGCGTAATATTGCATTTTTCTTTACACGTGAATACCTAGCAGATGATAGCATCAGTGAATATCTAAAAGAACGTTCAAATGGCGTGCCTTATATTGCCAATATGAAGTTAGATCGCTCTTCTGCATTGGATCTACTGGCTACAGGCAAAGCAGATGCGGTTTCGTTTGGTAAGGCTTATATTGCCAATCCAGATTTATTTGAGCGTTTGGTGGCTGATGCGCCATTAAATGAACTGAAGTTTGAAAATATGATTGGTACTGATGTTGCGGAAGGGTATACGGATTATCCAAGCCTAGCAAAATAAAAAACAGTAAAATAAAAAACAGCAAAATAAAACATGTCAAAAAGCCTCGTCAGTTAACAAGCTGACGAGGCTCTGTTATATTCTAGCCACTGCTGTTTTTAGAGATGTGATGTTTGGCTACTCCTTTTTGGTACAACGCTGCCTTAGCGATCGTAAAACCTCTTTATCGTTGGAAAATAAAAAAACGTGCGCAAAGTGCGGAGGCATACCAACAGGAATGTTTAGAGCGTTTCGGACCTTTTCAGCCTGTTAAAAATACACAGACGATTTGGTTTCATGTGGTATCTGTGGGTGAAACCAATGCGGCGCAACCATTGATTGAGCATTATCTGAAATTAGGTCATCCAGTTTTAGTCACCAACACCACTAAAACGGGGCAAGCGCGCGCCAAATCATTATTCCTTAAAGCGCCTTATGACGATCTATTTCAAGCGGTATATTTACCAGCAGATCAAAAATCTTTGGTGGCACAGTTCTTTGAAAAATATCAGCCGAAGATGTTGGTTTTGGTGGAAACAGAACTTTGGCCAAATTTGATTGCTCAATCTAAAAAATTAAATATCCCGACAATATTGGTCAATGCTCGTCTTTCTGAAAAATCTGCCAATGGCTATGCAAAAGTTAAGTCTTTGACACAGCCAATGCTCAATGGTTTAAGCCAACTTTTAGCGCAAGATCAAGCCTCAGCACAACGCTTTCAGGCGCTTGGTATGCCTGCCGAGTTAAGTCAGGTGGTCGGAAGCATTAAGTTTGATATCCATGCACCTCAAAGTTTTATTGATCACGCTCAACAGCTCAAAGAAGAATGGATGCTCCATGGTCGAACAATTATCACCCTTGCCAGTACACACGCACCTGAAGAGCAGCAATTAATTACAGCACTCAGTAGTCGTTTAATTGAAGATCCTTCACTGTTATTGATCGTGGTTCCGCGTCACCCAGAACGCTTTGATGAAGTCTATCAAGTGGCTCAAGATCTGAATTTAAATGTACAGCGCCGTAGTTTAGGGCAGTCAATTGAAACCGATACTCAAGTCTATTTGGCAGACAGTATGGGCGAAATGTGGCTATGGTATGCCTTAAGTCACGCCTGTTTTGTTGGCGGATCACTGAATCAGCCAGGGGGCGGACATAACATATTAGAACCCATCGCCTTAAATGTACCGACAGTGATTGGCCCCCATTATTTTAATTTCCAAAGTATTGTCGATGAATTTGTAGAGGCTTATGCTGTCGCAGTTGGGTATGATGCAGAGCAGGTGGCAAGTATGCTCTTAGACTTTGCTGAAAATGAATCTTTGGCGATCCAAATGGCGAGTAATGCTCACCAAATTATGCAAAAAAATGCGGGATCATTAGCCAAGCATATTCAAGTTTTAGATCAGTATTTATAAAGCCTACTATGAATATTGTTTTAATCGATTCGCGTCAAACCACTGCTGATGTTTGGACAATCAGTTCTGCTCGTCAACTCGAACATTTAAAGATGCATGTGAATGTTCAAATTGGCGATACACTCAAGGTTGGAGTGAAAGCAGGGAAGCGCTACTTAACCGAAGTGATTGCTGTAGAAGAGCGGGCGATCAAGGTTCGTCCATTACATGAAGAAGTTGTACCAGCAAAGCTTCCAGTCACCTTAATTGTGGCCATGCCCAGACCTAAAGTACTTCGTCGTTTGATTATGGATAGCGTGACTTTGGGTGTTGAAAAAATCATTTTATTGCACAGTTATCGTGTCGATAAAAGCTATTGGCAATCACCGTTTTTACAACAGCTCGATCAGTATGTGACTTTGGGTTTGGAACAAGCCGGGGATACGATTGCCCCACCAATCGAAATTTATAAACGATTCAAACCGTTCGTTGAAGATGTATTACCAAGTATGATCTCTACAGAATCTCCTGCTTATGTGGCACATCCGTATGCTGAGCAAAAAATGCCGTTCGCAATTGATCATGCATGTACCATTCTGATCGGTCCAGAAGGTGGTTTTATTCCTTATGAGATTGATCTGCTCGAAAAAAACGGCTGCCTCGCGTTCAGCTTAGGCAACCGGATTATTCGCACTGAAACTGTGATTTCCTATGTATTAGGACGCTTATGTGTTTAAGCTGATTTTTCAGTTGCTTTAGCGCGTGCAGATTCATCCTCTTGAGAGGCATCGCCACGATAAACTTTGACTTCCTGAACAGGATAAGGAATTGAAATTTCATGTTCTGCAAAGGCTTCAATGACGCTTTCTTGAACTAAACTGATTGAAGTTGATGTTAAGGTTTCAGTGGTATTCACCCACCACTGTACTTTCAGATTAACTGAGAAATCAGCCAGAGCAGTTACATTCACACTAAACCCAGGTTGGCTTAAAATCGTTGGATTCTTATCTAGAATTTGCAGAATGATTTCTTTGGCTTTTTGAACATCATCTTCATAACCAATGCCGACAATAAATTCACAACGACGACGTTGATATGCCGTATTTACAGTCACAGGGCTGGTATAAACAGTCGCATTGGGAATGACGATACGACGACCATCTGGTGAGCGTAGATAGGTTGCACGAATTTGGATATCTTCAACAGTACCCTCCATACCACCCACAATAATATCATCGCCAATTTTAAAGGGCTCACCCAGTAAGATTAGAATACCTGAAAGCAAATTTTGGAAAATATCCTTAAATGCAAAACCGATCGCAACGGAACCAATCCCTAGCGCACTCATCAATTGACCTGGAGTAAAGCCTGGAATAGCGATCACCATCGCGATCAAAAAACCAAAGAAAATGATTGCAGAGCTACCGACACGGTTGAGGACAAGCACCAAATTTTGCTTGGTATAAGAACGATCAGAAAGTGCTTTACGAACAAAGAATTTAAAAACTTTTGAAATTAACCAAAATATCGTAAAAACAATAATCGCAATGCAAATATAAGGCAGGCGATCCCAGAATCCATCCATGATTTTATCGATAGTTGAATATGCATCATTGTATTTTGAGGTGTGTGCAATCACAGTTTGAGCGGTTTTTTCACCAGCTTCATGGATCAGATTGGTGGTACCTTCAGTGACTGCACTCAGGGTTGATTGTTCTTCTGCCACGGTTATTCCGAAAAATAGGGATTTTGATGATATTTTGCCTGAAAAAACTTAAAAATTAAAAGCTTTAACGTATTAACTGTGCAGATTGTAAGTAAATGAATCAGTTTGAATGGTTTCAATTGGGTGTGAATTCGTTGCAAAGATACTAGCGAAGATGTATTTAACTTTTAATAGAAAATTTTTTAGTAGAGATGCTTTGATTATCTATTGGCATCAATAAAATAAAAATGGTCAATTTAGATAAGCTCAGCAGAAGAAAATTGATTGAACTCAAATCATCTTCAAAGATTGAAAATGATATTCCATTCAATGTGCCTCTAATTAGATCATTAAGAATCAAATAGTTAAAAAATTATGTCTTAAATATTGTTCATCGGGTTTGATGGAGTTGTTCTTTCAATTTTTTACAAAAAAATGAATGCGTAGTCTACGACCAAAGCATGATTGTTTGATTTTTTAAAGTATAGTCATACTCAAGATATAACATAAAAAATGATCAACCAAGGTCAATAACTCTCGTGATGAGATGCATAATCAAGGAAGAAAAAGATGAATGAAATCTATCCAGTACCAGAGCTATTTAAAAAAACTGCACGAACCACGGAAGAGCAGTATTTCGAACGTTATCGACAGTCAATTGAGAACCCAGATGAGTTTTGGGCTGAAGCGGCACATAAACTTGACTGGATTAAACCTTTCACTCAAGTCAAGAACACCAACTTTGATAAAGATCATTACAAAGTTGAATGGTTTGCCGATGGTCAGCTTAATGTTAGTGCGAATTGTCTTGATCGGCATTTAAAAGAACATCCACACAAACCTGCCATTATTTGGGAAGGTGATCATCCATCTCGGCATAAAATTATTTCGTTTGAAGAGTTACACGATGAAGTGTGTCGTTTCGCCAATGTTTTGAAAAAGCGTGGCATAGGCAAAGGAGATCGCGTGGTTTTATATATGCCGATGGTCTCTGAGGCAGCAATTGCAATGTTGGCGTGTACACGTATCGGCGCAGTGCATTGTGTGGTGTTTGGTGGTTTTTCACCAGACTCATTGGCGAGTCGAATTGAAGACTGCCAAGCTAAATTGGTGATTACCGCAGACAGTGGTATGCGTGGTGGTAAACCGATTCCATTGAAAGAAAACGTCGATGCAGCATTGGAATTAGACGGTACAAGTTCGGTAGAGCATGTGATTGTGGTGCATCGCACAGGCAACCCAATCACGATGAAGGAAAATCGTGATCTGTGGTATCACATGGAAATCATGACAGTCACTGATGTTTGTCTACCTGAACCGATGAATGCAGAAGATCCACTTTTCATTCTCTATACCTCAGGTTCGACAGGGAAACCCAAAGGAGTGTTGCATACTACGGGTGGCTATTTAACCTATGTAAATACCACATTTAGAGAAGTATTCGATTTAAAACAAGATGATGTGTTTTGGTGTACTGCCGATGTTGGTTGGATTACAGGACATTCTTATGTGTTATATGGTCCTTTATCTAACGGGACTACCACTTTAATGTTCGAGGGCATTCCCCAATATCCGACGTGGGCACGGACAGGACATATTGTGGATAAACACAATGTTACCATCCTCTATACAGCCCCGACTGCGATTCGCGCGATGATGCGAGAAGGGGATGCATTTATTCGTGAGAGTAATCGTAGTAGTTTACGTCTGCTTGGATCTGTCGGTGAACCGATTAACCCTGAGGCATGGAATTGGTACTACACGGTGGTCGGTGAAAGCCGCTGTCCAATTGTGGATACATGGTGGCAGACTGAAACGGGCGGTTTTATGATTACCCCGCTGCCAGGGGCGACAGCACTTAAACCGGGGTCTGCAACCCGTCCATTTTATGGTGTGAAACCTGCGTTGGTTGATGCTGATGGTCACGAAATTGAAGGGGAAGCTGAAGGTAATCTAGTGATTAAGGATTCTTGGCCAGGACAAATGCGAACCATTTGGGGCGATCCAGAACGCTTTATTGAAGCATATTTCTCGACCTACCCAGGGACATATTTCACTGGTGATGGGGCAAGACGAGATAAGGATGGATATTACTGGATCACAGGGCGTGTCGATGATGTGCTGAATGTTTCTGGTCATCGTCTAGGGACAGCAGAGATTGAAAGTGCTTTGGTGGCTCATGAGCATGTTGCAGAAGCAGCGGTTGTGGGTATGCCACATGAGATTAAAGGGCAGGGCGTTGCAGCTTATGTCACCTTGCAAGCAGATACGCCTGAGTCAGAAGAATTGCGCAAAGAGTTAGTGCAATGGGTGCGCAAAGTATTGGGCCCTGTTGCGACACCCGATGCGATTTATTGGGCACCTGCTTTACCTAAAACGCGTTCAGGAAAAATCATGCGGCGTATCTTAAGAAAGATTGCTGCTGATGAGTTAGATAGCTTGGGTGATACGTCGACTTTGGCAGATCCACAAGTGGTCGATCAGTTAATTGCTGAGGTTAAGTCACAGCATTAATTGATTTTAAATCAGTCTTTATTTAAATACCGCTAGATAGACTAGCGGTATTTGTATTTATTGGAATATAGACAGCAAGCATTGTGATAAAGCCAAAGATTGTATTCTGATATATTTTCTGCACATGAAATACGGTATAACAATATGAATGCTCCCCAAAAGAATATTGCGCAAGATCCAATTCAAATCGCACAGCAACTTGCTCAAACTTTTGCAAGCACCGCAGCAGAGCGAGATAAACGAGGAGGCAATCCAAAAGCCGAGCGTGATTTAATTCGTCAAAGTGGTCTTTTGGGGCTCTCTATTCCTCAAGAGTTTGGCGGTCAAGGAGCTAATTGGAAGACGATTTTTAAGACCATTCAAACCATTGCCCAAGTCGACAGCTCACTCGCACACGTCTATGGTTTTCATCACTTACTCATTGCTACCGTACAACTTTTCGCTCATAAAGCACAATATGCTTCATGGTTCAAGCAGACAGCGCAAGACAATTTATTTTGGGGAAATACCTTAAACCCATTGGATCGTCGTACGACAGCAACACAAGTGTCAGCAGATGAATTTATCTTTCATGGAGATAAAAGCTTTTGTTCGGGCTCAATTGATTCTGACATTTTGTTATGTTCAGGGTTTAATGAAGAGAATAAATTGCTTATCGGGGTGATTCCAACTCAACGTGATGGCGTGAGTTTCTTAGGTGATTGGAATAATATGGGGCAACGCCAAACGGACAGCGGAACCAGTCATTTTGAACAGGTCAAAATTCATCAAAATGAATTGCTGTTAAATCCAGGTCCTTTAAGCACACCTTATTCGAGTTTAAGACCTTTGATTGCTCAATTGATTTTTGTTCATCTCTTTTTAGGTGTTGCAGAGGGTTCATTTGACGTTGCGCGTGATACGGTACAGACACAAAAAGCATGGTCAAAATCTTTGGCTGAAAATGCAGTAAATGACCCATTTACCCAAAAGCATTTTGCTGAATTCTATGTTCAGCTTGAGGGGGTTCGATTATTGGCAAATAAAGCTGTTGAGACGTTGCAAAAGGCTTGGGAGGTTGGAGAAGGTCTAAATGCAGAACAGCGTGGTGAAGTCTCAATTGCGATTGCTACAGCAAAAATTGCAGCAACGAATACATCGCTCTATATCACACAGAATATATTTCAAGTCATGGGCGCGCGTGCGACCACGGCTCAATTGAATTTAGACCGTTTCTGGCGCAATGTGAGAACTCAAACTTTGCATGATCCGATTGATTATAAATATCAGGAAGTAGGGCAATGGGTACTGACAGGCAAAATGCCTGATCCAAGTTTTTATTCATAATCCTATCTGATTAAGAAAGCCCCGCAGATTTTAATCGATGATCACGTTGGGGCTTGTTATGTCTATATTTTTTAATTTTGACGCTGATGAATATTTTCCAGCGTATCCACCATCGTACGAGTCATTTGATCAATTTCGTAATTGACTTCATCGCCGACTTGCACATTTTTCCACGTGGTTAAACGCAATGTTTCAGGAATGAGATCGATTGAAATTTGATTGGTCGCTCGATCAACTCGATTGACCGTCAAGCTACAACCATTCAATCCAATGAAGCCTTTAAGGAAAAAGTATTTGATATTGCCATCTGGAATTTCCAGATCAATATGCATGGTTTCGCCATGACGAGTCACGGCTTTGACTAAAGCAGTGCCTTCGATATGTCCATAAAGATTATGACCACCATTTTCCATACCGACTTTGGCAGAACGCTCAATATTAACGTCATCACCTGCTTTTAAACTTTTAAGCGTAGTCAATTTTAAGGTCAGATCTAAAACATCAAAATGGGCTTGGTTGGCATCTAGATCAATATGCGTTGCGGTTAAACAAGTTCCATTGATTGCCACACTTGCACCGATAAACACATCATGAAAAAAATCATGCTGATTGGAAATCACCAAAGTGCGATAACCTTCAGCTTGGCGAACGTCGATCATTTTTTCTAAACCTTGAACAATACCTGTATACATATTTTTAAGTCTTCTTAAATCCTTAAAAGGATGAATTAAAAGCTAAGCACTTGATGGATAGCCTTGAGTATATGCCACCATCCTCGTTGCTTTCTAGTCAGTTAGAAACATGCGATCGGGCAGAGCTGAATCGATTCACTTTAATTGTTTATACCTTGGATGAATCATGCAAATTCGGTAAGAAAAAGGTGAGTAAACCTAACAAAGGCAAATAAGAGGTAAATGAAAATACCCATGCAATACCTTGATGATCTGCAACATAACCTAAAACTGCCGCTGCAATCCCACTAATGCCGAACATCAGACCAAACATCATGCCAGAGACCATGCCTACACGACCGGGCATCGCTTCTTGTGCATACACCACCATGGCTGAGAATGCTGATGACATGATCAAACCTGCAAGCATGGCAAAGATGCATGTCCACAAAAGATTGGCATAAGGCATCAACAATGCAAAAGGGGCCATTCCTATGAATGAAACCCAAATCACGGCTTTACGACCAATGCGATCACCTATTGGACCTCCAACAAAGGTACCTAAAGCGACAGCACCCAAAAATGCAAATAAATACAATTGTGACTGCTGCAGAGACAATTGAAATTTATCCATGAGATAGAAAGTATAGTAATTACTGATGCTTGAAATATATGTAAATTTGGCAAACATCAAAAAGCAAATTACGGTTAATGCTGTGATGAACAGATGTCGTGGCAGTTGAATTTGAGCCGAGACAGTAGATGTTTTTTGTTGATGAGCAATTGTAGTTTTCACTGTCCATTGACTGATTTTAAATAAAACCACAATGGCGAATACGGCAATCACAATTAACCATGCAGCCGATGCTTGCCCACTTGGGACAATAATCGCTGCAGCCAATAAAGGCCCAATGGCAGAGCCACTATTTCCACCGACTTGGAAAGCTGATTGCGCCGTGCCGAATTTACCGCCTGAAGCCAAACGTGCAACTCTAGAAGCTTCAGGGTGAAAAGTTGAAGAACCGACACCAATCAGTGCCGCAGCTAAAAGAAGTACAGCAAAGCTTGGTGCGAAAGCCAGTAACACAATCCCACATAGCGTCACGCTCATGCCAATTGGGAGTAAATAAGGTTTTGGATGCTTATCTGTATAAAACCCAACCCACGGTTGTAATAATGATGCTGTGATTTGAAAGACCAGTGAAATGAGTCCAACTTGAGCAAAACTTAAGGCAAAATTTTCCTTTAATAAAGGATAGATGGCTGGCAATGAAGCTTGGATCAAATCGTTGAGACAATGTGCTAAAGCAATCGCAAAAACGATATGAATCGCCATTTTCTGTGGCGTATTCGAGTGTGTGCCTGAGGGTATTGCCTCAGTCTTGACAGAAGAACTCATAGCTTGGCAATTTTTGAATAATCTCAATGATTATAAAGTGTTCTAGGTGATGAAATGTAGATCATTATGAGGTGATACATTCAAATTTAAAAAAATAGATTTAGAAAAAAATCCCCTAAGCCGAGCCTCAGGGGAAATTTGCTACTGCTTCAGGACTTTCTTATTTTTATCTCAATTTATTTTTTGATGTCAAAACTTAAATAACAGAGTATCTCAATATACATTAAGCGGACTTTGCCGTGATTGGATTGGATTGAGCTTGTTCTAGCTTACGAACCAAAGGCAGTACTTTTTCACCGAAATATTCAACTTCTTCAATGAAGTGTAGGAAGCCTCCAAGAACTAGATCTACACCAACTGATTTAAGTTCAACAATACGCTCTGCAATTTGCTGAGGGGTACCAATCAGATTGGTTTTAAAGCCATCGTTATATTGAACGAGATCCTCAAAGGTTGATTTTGCCCAGTTGCCTTCGCCTTCTTTGGTTGAAGCACCAGCCTCTTTGGTGGCATCACCAAAGGCTTTGACTGCTTCTACATTGGCACTGTCAATGATATCTTGAAGGACTTGCTTTGCCTCCTCTTCAGTGTCACGAGCAATAATGAAAGCATTGACCCCAATTTTGACATCATGATGATTTGCTTTGGCTTTTTCACGAATATCATCAATTTGTTTTTTGAGTTCACTAGGAGTATTGCCGTTGGTGAAGTACCAATCAGATACACGAGATGCCATATCACGTGCAGCGCGTGAGCTACCGCCTTGGAAAATTTCAATATGAGGTTTTTGAAGAGGTTTAGGCGATAAAGTGTAATCTTTGAATTGGTAGTATTTCCCGTCAAAACTAAAATTGTCTTCAGTCCAAACGCCTTTAAGCGTGCGAATAAATTCTTCCGAGCGTTCATAGCGCTGATCATGCTCAGGCCATTCTTCACCAATCGCATCAAATTCACCACGGAACCAACCACTCACCACGTTGATGGCAATACGTCCATTGGTTAAATGATCGATGCTTGCCAATTGTTTAGCGGCCAAAGCAGGCTTCCATGGACCAGGTAGAATCGCTGCGATCACTTTCAATTTTTCAGTTTTTGCCAGAATACCGTGACTGAAACTCACCGACTCATGTTGATTTTCTGCGTTATAACCCGCAGTGAAACGAATTTGCGTAAGCGCATATTCAAAACCACTTTTTTCCGCTGCTTGCGCCAATCGAACATTGTAGTCGTAACTCCAGTCAGTTCGTTGCTCAATATTACTGACCACGAGTCCGCCACTGACGTTTGGCACCCAGTATGCAAATTTGACCGCTTCTTGTTTTAATTGTGACATGACGAGTCTCCAGAAATATTGATCTAAAATTTATAATTTAAGCAACTTGTGATTTAGGCGATTTTGCATACAAACGAGATTCTGCTGCATCCAAGCTGGGCACTGCTGCAGATGGAAGAACTTCTTCTTGCTCGATTTGTTTGTTAATCCCTAGATTCTGATTGGCTTGCTGAGTCTTGGCTTTCACCACTTCTGCACGTTGCCCTTTTGCAGGTGCCCACTCTAAAATTGGGAGGGCACGTGCTATTGCAAGCGTAATACGGTCACGTAAGAATTCGCTATGAATGGTATATTCAGGCGTGAAATCACGATCTGTCGCATAGACACCAATCGGTAAGGTTTGCGCTTGGAAGAAGCTAAACAATGGACGAAGTTGGTGTTCAAGTACCAATGCATGACGATCACTCCCCCCTGATGCCGCCAAAAGTACAGGCACATCGACAAGGGCTGTTTGTTCAACAAAGTCAAAGAAATGTTTAAATAACCCTGTAAAAGACGCACGATATACAGGTGTTCCTACGATGAGAGCATCCGCTGCTTCTACTGCAGCTAAATCGTCCTGCACACGTAGAGGTAGTTGATTACGATAAATTGCTCCACCGAGTAAATTGCCAATCTCACTAAATTTAATAAAATGAACATTGATTGGCGTTGCTTCACCAAGCTCATCAAGGATCGCCTGAACCAAAGCTTCGGTTTTTGATGGATTATTTAAACCGCCTGATACGGCAACGATATTCAATGGTTTTTGTTGTAAAATAGTCATAATGGCAAACCTAAATAGGGTCTAAAAACTGTGTTGCCATCCATTAATCAATATTTAGTTTATCGTGTAAAATAAGCAAAATAAGATTAATTATCTGATTTTTAGATATGCCTAATAAGGTTGATTTAATTGCTGTTTTTTTAACATAAATAATTGATAATTATTGTTATATTTAAAATTTATAAATTAATATTTTTTCAGAATATATTTTATATCTAAAACAGATGTAGTTATCTGATAATCGTTTATTTATATTTAAATATGATGTTTGAAAATATTAACCTACAATTTTTCCAAAAATTCGTTAATATTTATATATCCTTAACAGCAATAGCACAGTTAGAATAAAGATTGTGTTAGAGATCTCTCGCGTCGCTTATGAATATTTTAATCGTTGATGATCATCCCCTGTTTCGTCATGCTTTAATTCAAGCAGTTCGTTACAGTTTACCGCAAGCCCAAATCCATGAAACAGCTGCTGTTAATGAGTTCTATGAACGACTAGAAAAAGGGCCTGAGCCCGATTTAGTTCTTTTGGATCTAAATTTACCTGGCGCATCTGGATTCTCTGCACTCGTACATGTGCGTGCACAGTATCCTTCTTTACCGATCATTGTTGTTTCTGCGCATGAAGAAGTGTCGATTATTCAGCGTGCGATTGCACATGGCGCAATGGGTTATATCCCTAAGTCTGCACATCCGAGCCATATTGGTGAAGCGATTCGTCAAGTACTTGAAGGTGATATTTGGTTACCGCCAAATTTGCCAGCGAATTTAAACTTCGATCCGCGTGCTGCAGATGAAACAGCGTTGGCTGAGCGTATTCAGTCTCTAACACCCCAACAATTCCGTGTCTTAATGATGGTGGCAGAAGGGTTGTTAAATAAGCAAATTGCTTACGAGTTAGATGTTTCTGAGGCAACGATTAAAGCGCATGTAACGGCAATTTTCCGTAAACTCGGGGTTCAAAATCGTACGCAAGCTGTATTGGCAATTAATGCTCTCAACATTGAAGAAAAACGCGTCTAATGTGAATCACATTATTCACGATTAAAAATATAGATATAAAAAAAGACCTCGAAAGAGGTCTTTTTTGCTGTTGGAGCAATAGTTTTAATGTGGCATTTAATCTTTTAGAATTTAAGCGAGACAATCCTGTTTGCCCATCAAATCAGGGCAACCCAATGGATTCAGCGCACATCGTAAATCATCAATTTGGTCTTGAGACACATAACCTTTGGCTTTGAGATAATCAGCTACACGTTCATCTCTTAAGCTTAGAAATGCAGCATCATAAACGGATAAATCTACAAAGAGGGCTGCTGTTTCTAAACTATTAAAACGATCTAGAAATACTTCATTTCCATACATGAGGAATATATGATCATAATCCGCTTGAGGGTTTACATTTAAGGTTTTTGCTAATGATTCAGGCGGTGTTTTGATAAACAGCAAATCTGAGATCTCATCAAACTGAGTCATATCTAAACTATTTTCACCCGTTTTAATTTTGCCTAACCATGCTTTAAACACCAAGACAGCACCACCGCGAAGCAGCATACTCCAAATTTGATGACGCGTTTCTTCATTGAGAGATTGACTATCATCGGCCAAAATTTGAATCAATTGAGATTCTTTTTGCGCTAGCTTATCAAATAGACCCAAACCTTGTGGATGGAATGCAGCTGGGCTAAAAATATCAAATTTCAGTTCTTCAAAGACCTGTAGTGCGAGGGGCACAGCACTTTGGTAAATATGTTCTAAAGCCTGTAAATGCACAGGATTCAAAGCAGAATGTGGAAAAAGATCTTGCCAGTTAATTTCAGGTAAAATTGAATTCGCACCATATTGACGGTGTAGTTCTTGAGCTCTATTGATTCCATGAGGTACAGCGGCTGAAATATTCATAGCAATTCCTTATTCAATTGAATCTGAGCTTGGTTCAATTCAGCATTTTTGAGTCGATGGTTTGATAAACGTAGGGATCCAAAAAAGCTATGGACGATTGAATCGCTCAGTGATTGAATACGGTTATGATTTATGCATGGTGCAATAGGAATAAGACTAAAGTTGTATGTTGAGTTTTTATCTCCAATAATAAATTAAAAAACAATAACTTATTTAAATTGTAAATATATATATTTGTCTTTGGTTTGATTTTTGAACGAAATTGCCATAGAAACTCATCAAAAGTCACTTTTAGCAAACTTACGAACTGCTTAAAGGAGCTGAATTGATGGTTTCTGCCACAGCGTCAAAATATGTGGTCAATGCATGTGTAGAAATGTCACATTTCGTATAAAAAGCCCCTATTTTTGTTGAAGAAAAACAGGGGCTAAATGTATCAAAATATATTTAAGGCACATCTATTTGGATGGCTATTTCAATGTCTATTTCAATGTCTATGGTCATGAACATTTCTACATCAAAGCTCACATCATGGTGAGATTTTTAAACCAGATAACCATGATCTTAAAGATGCAGGTTTCAATGGTTTTTTCAGCATGACAATATTCAGGTCTTTTAAACGTTGCGGTAGATCAGGATCAGAGTCTGCCGTGATTAATGCTACAGCTACATTGTCTTGACGATGCTCCACAATGAAATCTAATCCAATTTTTTCATTGTTGAGATGTTGATCCACCAACCACACTTGAATGTTTTCACTTTGAATGATTTCTAGCGCTTGTTCTGGTTCAGTGGCTTTAAACACTTGATAACCCCATTTGGTCAGCAAGGTACTCATGCCTTCTAGAATGGTTTCATCATTGTCTAAACATAAAATCTTATAGGCTTTGGTTTTAAGCGGTACTGCTTGTATAGGCGAAGCAACGACTTTAGGTGCTTCAACCACAGGGACCTCAATCATAAAACATGAACCTTGTCCGAGCTCAGAATACACATATACAGGATAATCTAAGAGACTTGTCATACGTTGTACGATGGCTAAACCAAGGCCCAAGCCTTGTTCGCCCCAAGGTGAGGTGTGTCCACAACGTTCAAACTCTTGGAACAGCTTAATCCGTTGTTGTTCCGCAATCCCGGGACCTGTATCCCATACACCGATACGAATATGATTAGGACGTTCAGCCGAACGAAGTACGCCCACGATCACACGACCTTTTGCGGTATAGCGTAAAGCATTGCTGACGAAGTTTTGAATAATGCGTCGAATCCATTGAGGATCAGTGTCAATCCAAAATTTCACATCGTGCACTTTAAACTGGATACCCCGTTGAGCTGCGATGGATTTGAACTGTAATTCTAAATCACTGAGTAAATCATGCAATGGATATGCTTGGCGCTTGGGTTGAATTGAACCCCCTTCAAGTCGAGCAATATCAAGCAGGGCAGAGAGCATACTCTCTGCGCCATGTAAGGCACGATCTAGCTGTTGTAATGTCTTACGATCTTCTTCAGTTTGTACACTTTGTTCTAATGCTGTGCTAAATAAGCGTGCAGCATGCATCGGCTGTAGTAAATCGTGGCTGGCAGCTGCAATAAAGCGACTTTTCGACATGTTGGCTTTATCTGCTTGTTCACGCGCCAATTGTTGTTCTGTTAAAGCATCTGCAAGCTGTTGGGTGCGATCTTGTACACGACCTTCAAGTAAGGCTTCATTTTCACGGAATGCCGTAATGTCTGCAAAAGTCGTTACGAAACCACCGCCTTCAATTGGATTACCACGCATCTGAATCACGCGACCATCTTTACGAATACGCTCAAATTCATGGGCACTACCGACTTTCATCCAACGAATACGCTTACGCACATGCTCTTCAATTGAACCCGGTCCACATTCTCCACGTTCAGCGTTATAACGAATTAGATCTGCAATTGGACAGCCGACGTAGACCAAATCTTTTGGATAATCGAACAAAATCAAATATTGATTATTCCATGCCACCAAACACATATTCTCATCGACCACGCTCACGCCTTGAGTCATGTGATCGATCATGGTCATAATCAGATTTTGATTAAAGCGTTGCCATTGTGAAGCTTGGTCGAGAATATTAGCAACTTGACCCAGTGCCAAGCCATTATTGACCATGGCTGTGGTGAGCAGTGTCCGTGCTGATGCCGCACCAATCGTTCCTGCTAAGTATTGTTCCGTGAAGCGCCACCACATACCATTGGCAGAGCTATTTTCATTTAAAATGACATTGTTGGATAAGCAGAACTGATTAAACGCATGAGTGGTTGGCCCTTCACCTGTAATACGTTTTGCAAGCGCGATCAAATCGCCCACTTTTAAACGTGCTACATCATGATGTAAATAACTGATTTCATTAGATGTACTTTGAGTCAATAAAGGCTTGGTTTCATAATAAAAGAAACTTTCAGCCTGAATTTGTTCTGCAATACTTGGGCGATAAATGCGTGAAATCCAAATATACAGAATAATATTTAGACCCAGTGACCAAATGACTCCATGCGTCAGCGGTGCGAAAGACTCAAAACCAAGTAATGCTTCAGGTCTGAGCCAGTCGATCTCCAATGGACCAAACATTAAAAAGGAATAAGTAAATTGATAATAATCGTCAGGTAAGCTACGCAATATAGTCGGGAACAACAGGGTATACGTCCACATCGCAAAACCAGTGATTAATCCTGCATAAACTCCTTGTCTACTTCCCCCACGCCAATACAGACCACCAATCAATGCTGGCGCAAATTGTGCTACAGCACTAAACGCCAACAGTCCAAAAACAGACAATTGATCGATATCATTAAAGAAGCGGAAGAATAAGAAGCCCAATAACATGACGGCTAAAATACAAATACGGCGAACCAATTTCAGCATCTGTGGAAGACGTTTATCGTGTCTCGACAATAAATTTAAACGCCATAGTGCAGGCATGATCAAGTCATTACTGAGCATGATCGACAGTGCCACAGAAGAGACCAACAGCATCCCTGTTGACGCAGAAAAACCACCCAGAAAAGCTAAAAGCGTCAACCAATCTTGGTTATAACTTAAAGGTAAAGACAGTACAGCAACATCTGGAATAGCTAAATATTCTGGTGCCGCGTGTAAAGCCCAACTCGCAATTGGAATAATCGCTAACAGCGTCAAAATTAAATAGGCTGCAAACCAGCGACGCGCGCCACGAATATGTTTTTCATCACGCAGTTCAACCACCGCAACGTGAAACTGACGCGGTAAACAAATAATCGCTAAACCAGCAAGTAGCGTTTGAATCCAAAATGTATCAGGGACACCAAACAGCTGAACCTCATGGAAGGTTTTAGTGACATCTTTAGAGACCTGAATAATATTTTCAGGTGAATCCAATAAGAAGAATAATGCAACGCAAATGAGTGCAAATAATTTCACAAAGGATTCAAATGCCACAGCCAGCATGAGCCCACCGTGCTGTTCGGTATTGGCAATCTGACGTGTGCCAAACATCATGGCTAAAATCGCAAGTACACCTGTCAGTGCTAAAACACCGTTAGTCGTGGTACTCATGACGCCTGCATTTTGCTCCAACATCACGGATGCACTCAATGCAATTGCACGAAGTTGTAGGGCCAAATACGGAATAATGGCAATGACTGCAAGGATGGTGACTATTGAAGCCAAAGGGCCACTTTTGCCATAACGCGCAGCAACAAAATCCGCAATCGATGAAATGGCATGATGCTGCCGCACACGCCCAAGACGACGCCAAATGTCATAGCCTAGACCGACAAAGAGTAAAGGTCCAAGATAAATAGGGAGGAAAATAATGCCTTCACGAACAGCTGCGCCCGTTGCGCCGTAAAATGTCCATGATGAGCAGTACACCCCTAATGTCAGGCTAAATAACAGCATACGACCGCGCGGACTCAGTCGACTGGCATGTTTTTCACCAAAAAAGGCGCAAACAAAGAGTATGAGGATATAAAGGGCGAGCACCCCAATGATCAACCAGCTGTTCATATGACACACACATTAAATTCTGAGGACATAATACCGTATTCGTGAACTTCCGCGTTCAAATTGATCGAATTTAAAAGACCAAAGTCTAAGTTACGAGTTGTATTAAAAATTGTTAATTTGCATCATGAAATAAAAAGATTAAAAAACCGCCATTAGATGATGGTAAACGGAGAAAATATTATGGATGAGAGACAGGTAGAACAGATTCTACAAAATCCTAAATTCAAAGAAATGGTTGCGAAAAAAAGTACGCTGAGTTGGACGCTTACCGCGATCATGTTGTTTGTTTATGTTGGCTTTATGTTACTCGTTGGGTACAACAAAGAATTTCTATTGAGTTCAGTGAGTGGTGGCGTAACGACTTGGGGTATTCCACTGGGTCTAGGCATTATTGTGTTGTCGTTTATTTTGTGTGGTGTGTATTCATATATTGCCAACAACAAACTAGATCAGCTCAATCAAGATGCAATGCGTGAAGTTGAAGCGATCACTCATGAAAAAGGACCACACTGATGATGAAATGGAATTCATTCAAATCTCAAGCTGTTGCTGCTACCACATTACTCGGTTCTAGCATTGCAATGGCTGGCCCAGATTTAGGTGCCGCTGAGCAACAAGCGACAAACTGGCCTGCGATTATCATGTTTATGATTTTCGTTGGTGCAACACTGTTTATTACCAAATGGGCAGCAAAACAAACCACCAATACCAATGACTTCTATACAGCAGGTGGTGGTATCTCAGGTTTCCAAAATGGGTTGGCGATTGCCGGTGACTATATGTCAGCAGCATCGTTCCTCGGTATTTCCGCAATGGTGTTTATGTCAGGCTTTGATGGCTTGCTGTATTCACTTGGATTTATGGTGGGTTGGCCAATTGTATTGTTCTTGATTGCTGAACGTTTACGTAACTTGGGTAAATTTAACTTATCGGATGTCGTGTCTTTCCGTTTAGCTGAAAAGCCAGTACGTACTTTGGCAGCAGTGAGTTCATTGGTAGTCGTGGCATTCTATTTGATCGCTCAAATGGTCGGTGCAGGGCAGTTAATTAAACTTTTATTTGGCTTGAACTACAATATTGCAGTAGTGATCGTTGGTCTATTGATGATGGCTTATGTGATGTTCGGTGGTATGTTGGCAACAACATGGGTACAGATCATTAAAGCGGTCATGCTATTGTCTGGCGCAACTTTCATGGCATTTATGGTGATGAAAGGTGTTGGTTTTAGCTTCTCAGAAATGTTTAACCAATCAATCGGTGTATTCTCTAAAGTACATGATGTAACGCTGGATCAAGCTGGCGCGATTATGGGGCCAGGAAAGTTGGCTGCCAATCCAATTGATGCGATTTCTCTCGGCTTAGCCTTGATGTTTGGTACAGCGGGTCTTCCACATATTTTGATGCGTTTCTTCACAGTTAAAGATGCGAAAGAAGCACGTAAATCAGTGGTTGTTGCGACAGGTTTTATTGGTTACTTCTACTTATTAACGTTCATCATTGGTTTTGGTGCGATCCTTTACGTATCGAACAACCCACAATTCCTTGATATTGCGAAAATGGCGGTGACTGGCAAGCTAGAACTTGTGGGTGGTAACAACATGGCTGCGGTGCATTTATCAGAAGCACTGGGTGGCGATCTGTTCATGGGCTTCATTTCTGCTGTAGCATTCGCAACGATTCTTGCAGTGGTTGCTGGTTTGACATTATCAGGTGCTTCAGCAATTTCACATGACTTATATGCGAACGTATTTAAGAAAGGTCAAACAACGCCTGAATCTGAACTCCGTATGTCTAAAATTGCGACTTTAGGTCTTGCTATTTTTGCGATGATTTTAGGTATCGTTTTCGAAAAACAAAACGTTGCTTTCATGGTGGGTTTAGCGTTCTCTGTAGCGGCATGTGCAAACTTCCCAGTACTTGTACTTTCAATGTTCTGGAAAGGTTTAACAACGCGTGGTGCGGTCGCTGGTGGTGTGGTTGGTTTGGTATTAGCCGTAACGTTGATTATCTTATCTAAAGCAGTTTGGGTAGATACACTCGGTATTTCTGATACACCAATTAACCCATACAATGGCCCTGCATTATTCGCGATGCCTTTAGCATTCTTCTGTTGCTGGTTGTTCTCTGTGACTGATAATTCAGCACAGGCTCAAGCTGAACGTAAAGCATTCGATGCACAGTTCGTTCGCTCACAAACCGGTATTGGTATCTCGGGTGCATCAGATCACTAAAATGTGAAAAGATAAACCATTCAACAACCTCCTTCGGGAGGTTTTTTATTGTAAGCCAGTATATAAAATCTTCGTTTATACAGATACAAATCTAATGACGAATTTAGTTTGCTGAATGATTAGAACACAGGATATGCTCATTTCTAATTTTATAAATTATTTTCAAATAGTGTTTACGACCATCTTAAAATAAAAATATTCTGGATATGATCTATGCAAGTATTGGTTGAATTTTGGAAAGGATTTCGCTTACTTCCTTCAGCTTGGTTACTATTCCTTCAATTCGTCATTTTACTTCTTTCATTACTGACCAATGAAAGTATGACTTATCGTGCAGTGACTTGGGCACTGGGTGTATTAGTGCTATTGATTATTGCTAAAGTGATTCGTCAGACCCCTGTATTTACGATTCTAGGTCTTACGTTTGTTGGTGGAGCACTGATTTTTTCTTTACTTATTCTGATCGGGGCTCATCATCCTTATATTCTTGTCATCGGACTTGCTTGTGAGGCGATTGCTTATTTTATTGCTGCATTTGGGTTATTACGTTACATGTTTGAAGACCGCTATTTGACCAAAGATGAGCTGTTCGCAGCAGGTGCAGTCTTTACTCTGATCGCATGGGGCTTTGCATTTTTATATAACATTTGCCAAATTTTAATTCCCAATAGTTTTCTCAATCCTAATGTGGCTGGTTTGCAATCTTGGTTGGATTTATTGTTTCTTAGCTTTAGTTTGCAATCGGCAACAGGCTTGTCTGACTTGATTCCCTTGAGTCCAGCAGCACGTATTTTGGCTATGCTTCAAATGTTTGGTGGGGTGATGTACCTCGCCTTAATTGTTTCTAGGCTGATTGCTTTACAATACATTGCACATTTGCCGAAAAACAAAAAAGATGAATGATCTTGATCGGAATATCTAAGCCATAAAAAAGGACGCAAATAGCGTCCTTTTTTGATTCAACTTCTAAATTAAATTAGAAACGGAATTTCGCATTTACGCCAACAGTTTGAGTATCAGTGTTGTCGCCTACCGCATTTGAATTTACATAAGTTGCGCCAACAGCGATTGCTGGAGTAACGAAGTAGTTTACGTTAGCGCCCCATGCTTTATCGTTCGCGATGTCAGCACTTGTTTCAGCATAAGAAACACCCATGCTTAAAGCAGGAGTTACAAAAAGATCAGTTTTAAGGTTGTAAGCAGTGTCACGACCATAAACTAAACCAGTTTCGAAACCGATAGACATATTTGTACCATCGATTGCACCTACGTATTTAGTGCGTGCAGTGATTGCGTCTTTCTTGTCTGCAATTGTTGCAGATTCAATCGCTGCTTTAGCAACACCATTTGATACGATGTTGAAAGCATCAAAAGAAGTTTGGTCAGCAACGCTAGTGTAACCAACAGCAACCAAGAAATTAGGTACAACAACAGCACCCAATTCTAATGCATAACGATCGCCTTGATCATCAGCTAAACCAGTTTTGTTGTCTTGAATGGTGTGGCTATAAGCAGCGCTTACGTAAGCAGGAACAACTGAAGTTGGGATATATGCTTCAGCTTTTGCGCCATATACGTGGTTTACAGTACGTTCGCCAGCAAATTTGTTTTCGCCATAGTTGTAAGCCAAAGCAACATTTGATGCTTGGTTTACGAAAGCAGCTTCAGCTAAAGGACCTTTAGTCGCATCAACATTTTTAAAGTAGTAAGTACCTTGTACAGCACCTGAAAAATCTTGAGCATCAGCAGTATTGTCGATGAACTCAGACTGACCTTGTACTTCAAATTGGTACGCTTGAGCACCAGTCATGGCTAATAATAAAGCAGTGGCTAAACTGAGTTTTTTCATAATGATTACCAATAGTCTTGATATAATATGTGCAAAATGCGCGCTATTGTAACAATTTATAACTAAAATGAATCATATTATAAAAGGGTTTGCATATTTAACAACCAACGAAGTTTGATTTTAAATCAATGGAAAATCTTTATGATTAGATTAGATCGTAAATATGTTTTATATAACAATAGTTTATTTTTTATATTCCCACTTTAATACAGTTGATTAATAATAAAATAAAATAACAATCAAACTTATTTTCTATAAGACATTATTATTTTTGTTTAATGATTAAGCTGTTTCTTCCTTTGTGTTCAGATTTAGAGCATCTTTTGATAATCTAAGAAGGTATTGTGATTAAAATGCGAACATTTAAATTTTTAAAATGTAAACTATGTATCATAATATTCAATAAGTGTTATTCTTATCAAATCATACTAAATTAATCGGCTTTACAAATTAGACGATTTTTCACATAATAAATTTATTCACAAAGCAGTGATGAAATCGAAAGATTCATTTATGTTTTGGACCAGCTATACAGTTTTATATGCCCAACTTTCCCCAAGGTTGGGCTTTTTTTTATCCGATTTTCTATATACCCTAATGCTAGAGGTGCATAGGCTGAATAACTTAAAACTTTTAAACGATTTATTGATTCATTTTGGTGCAAAAAAACTGATTTTTAAAAATTATAAGCAAAAAAAAACCTAATTTTTATTCAAAATTAGGTTTTTTCGCCAAAACTCGAGGGGAATTCAATCAATCTGCTGAGGAATAAAACTAAACCCGCCCTAATGGGGTGCATTATGCACTAAGATATTGCATGGGTAAATATTATTTTTCCAAATTTTTTGTATGGAATGGATGTTAAATAGAGATATGGCATACTGAAGGTCATTTAGATAACCGACCTAGTCAAATAAGCCATGAAAACGACGATATGTGTCCTATGTTTCAGCTTAGCACTGTCTGCTTGTACGTTTAATTCTGAGCAAAAGCAATTAGTTGACTTGAGTATAAAAAGCTCAAAATTACAAACAGACCAAATTAAAAAAACCAACATTCAAAAATTATTCAATGAAGCAGAGGTAAAAGGTACTTTTGTCACTTTTGATGGAACTCATTTAGAACATTATGGTAATGCGTTAGAACGGGGCCAGACACCATATATCCCAGCTTCTACTTTCAAAGTGTTAAACGCGTTGATTGCTTTGGAACACCGTAAAACCTCTGTGAATGAAATATTTAAGTGGGATGGAGAACCAAGAAGCTTTAAAGCTTGGGAAAAGGATTTAACTTTGGCAGATGCAATGCAAGCTTCGGCTGTACCTGTCTATCAAACCGTTGCAAGACGAATAGGCTTGAGCTTGATGCAACAGGAAATCAAAAGAATTGGGTTTGGAAACAAGCAGATCGGTCATCAGGTCGATAATTTTTGGTTAGTTGGACCGTTGAAAATTACGCCAGAACAAGAAGCAAAATTTATCTATCAATTAGCCACTGAACGGTTGGCTTTTCAACAAAAAGTTCAACACGATGTTAAAAGTATGCTTTTGATTGAGAAAAGAGGTCTAAACACGCTTTATGCGAAAAGTGGTTGGGGAATGGATGTTGAACCTCAGGTCGGTTGGTTTACTGGATGGGTTGAGCAAGCAGATGGAAACGTAACAGCCTTTTCATTGAATATGGAAATGCAGCAAAATGCTGATGTAGGACAACGCAAAGCGCTGACTCTAGATGTTTTGGATAAATTGGGATTATTTCACTATCTAAGATAATGATCTTTTTAAGAATATTATTTTAGAGATCGTGCTGAACACGACAAAGTGTTAAGAAATTACAAATAAAAAAAACCCAACCGATTGGGGTATGGTTGGGCTGAAAGGATGTTCGTAAATGTGGGAGAAACATCCGAGGAATAAACTGATTGCTTAAACAAGAATGTGTCTTTGTTCTCTCTATGGGTTTATTATGGGAAAAATCATGCAAAAAAGGAAATGGTTAAAAAGGATCTAAATAATCTAAATTTTCGATTATTGACTCGAATTATAAATAAATAATTGATTTTAATTTAAAGATTCGGATAAATTATAAACATAAGGGGTTTTAAAAGTTCTCGCTAGATTGAAATAATAATACTAACTATTTATTATATTGTGATGTTTGTCACATTATTTTGAGATTTATTTCATGTTTAACAATGCTATCTGATTTTAATTATTTTAAACACATAGATTTCATACTTCATTTGGCTTAAAGTAAAAGCCATGCATAATAAATATGCAATTTAGATAATTTAATATTTTAACAACATTGATGGGGCGAGAATGAGTGCGAAACTACATTCTGAACAGATCAGTAAACGTCTGTTTATATCCGTTCTGATTATTGTCATGTCTTTATTATCTATCTCTATCCCACTCATTGTCAGTCAATATCAACATTACAATAAAGCTCGCCAAGCACTCATTGAAATTGAAAGCTTAAAAGCGGTTGCAGATCTAGTTAATCGAATTTCACGTGAGCGTGGTCCTGCCAATATGGCCATGTCGAGCACGCCCGAACAGCTCAGCCAGAATGTAGCTAACTTGCAAACCTACCGTGAGGGTGTAGATCAACAAATTAAAGAGACGTTTAATATTTTACATCGCTCCGGATTTGATTCACTTACAGGTAAATTGCATGATGACCTCATATATCATTTAGAAGCGGGGCGTGAGTATGTCGATGCGTATATTCATACACCGATAGATCAACGTTCGGCAACCAAACTTGATGATGCAGTTGTGTACATGTTTAATGCTTGGGACAGCAGTTATATCGTATTAAAAAATATGGTTAAACAAGCTGAAAGTAAGGATACGGGCATCGCAGATTATTATAGTTTAATTCTGATTTTGGCTGATTTGCGTGATCAGGCAGGGCGTCTTGCTTCAAATGTCATGGCGCATGTCACGTTTAAGCAACCGATTCCAAGTGAAAATATTGCTAGAGCACTTCAGACTGAAAAACAGGTCAAATATCTTTGGGACTTGGTTCAAACCATTCAACCTGAAAAGCATAAAACTGAAGAATTCACCCAACTTCATCAAAATGTAAAATCTGAATTTATCGATTTGGGTATTCCGATTGTTTTGAGATTGATTCAAGAGAGTGAATCTGGTCGTCCTTATTCTCTAGAAGGCACTGAATTGACGACTGCGATCTCAGGTAAGTTCTTGACAGTGATCGATTTTCAAAAATATTTGCTCGATCACAGTGTTGAAGTGGCTCAAGCAGAACTGAATGCTGCAAAGAATGTATTTTTAATTACCACCAGTGTTTCACTTATTTCTTTATTTTTTGCCATATTTACGATGATTTATGCTCAGCGTAAGGTTTTTGCACCGTTGATCGAAGCACGTAATATGATTGTAGAGTTGTCTTTTTCTCATACGCCAGAGAATGGAGGTCAGGTCGAGCATGAGCATCACCAAGCTTATTCTTTATATGATGCTTTGCATAAGTTGCAGTATATGTTGAAGCAACGTGATGCCTTTGAGTTTGAGCTAAAAAGTATTGCCAATACAGATAATTTGACGGGTGTTTTGAATCGTTTGGCTTTGGATGATTATTTAAAAATAGCGGATCACCAACCGCAACATTTTCAACAGTTGTGTCTGATCATTGTCGATATTGATAATTTTAAACAAGTGAATGATCAACATGGACATATCTTTGGGGATCAAGTGATTGTTTCCGTCGCTCAATGTTTAAAGAACAATGTTCGTGGTTCTGATTTGATTATTCGTTTTGGTGGGGATGAGTTCTTAATCGTGCTTCATGAAATGAATATGGAGCAAACTTTAAGAAGCGCTGAAAAAATTCGTGATGCGGTATCGAAGTTGGATTTAACTGTACCTGATTCAGATTTGAAAATTTCAGTTTCGGTGAGTATTGGCGTGGCTGTAGGCGCAGAGAGTTGGATGGAGTTGTTGGCTCAAGCAGATCGTTCCTTGTTTAAGGCGAAGGCGAGAGGGAAGAATGTAGTAGAGGGTTGATTAAAATTTTAAATCACTTTTTACGGTCTCCAGTTACAATAAATTTGATGTAGTAGATAAAAACTATTTTACCCGAATCGCGGATAAGGATTTTTCTTTAAAATCATAAGCTAAATGTAATTTTATGATTAGTTTTTAGTGTTATCAGACCAAAGCATAGACTTTTTTATGCTCAAAATGATGGATAAGCCTCAAGATGAATGATCTCATTTCCTTAAGCAGGATTCGGGTTATTTAGGGATTACTTTATTTAAACTTTCATATAGATCCTTTCTGGCTTGTAGTATTTGGGATTTGAATTCAGTTGTATTGATGGAGTTGACTACACCATTTCTGAATACTGTATAAGAATTAAATCTTCCTAAAATTTCACCATAACTTCTTAGTTTTTCTTGCTGTTCGTTATAGCCATTTAGAAGAAGCAAACCTTCACTTTTACTAAGTAAATGAAAATCTCTGAAGAGCGTATTTCTAATTGGTTCTAGGCGTTCGGATATTTTATCTTTATCCATTTGAACTTTTTTAGTTTCAAATTCAAAAATAGCCCACATTTTTAAAACGGTATGAGTGATTTCTTCAATATCAACCGAAATATTGGTTAATAAGGTTCTGTTAAATTGTAGATTTTCTTTAGCTGTTGCAGCTGAAATATTCACTTTTTGAATAAGGTAGGTAATAGCCCCTGTAATTAGCGCGCCTAAACCAATTTTTACGGCTGTATCAATTATCTCTAATAAAGTCATAACAATAAAAAAAACGGTGAATGGATCACCGTTTTATCATATAAATTCAGTATTTTAAATCCTCCCTAACCCTCCTTTTCAAAGGAGGGAATTCCTCTCTTTTTAAAGAGGAGCTAGGGGAGATTTTTATTTCAACATCGCCTTTAAGAACTTACCTGTATGTGATGCTTTGACTTTTACTACTTCTTCAGGCGTGCCTTCAGCAATAATCATCCCACCACCTGACCCCCCTTCAGGACCCAGATCAATCACCCAATCGGCGGTTTTGATCACATCCAAATTATGCTCAATCACCACGATGGTATTCCCTTTATTACGAAGCTCATGCAAGATGTCGAGTAACTTCGCAATATCATGGAAATGCAGACCTGTCGTTGGTTCATCCAACACATATAAAGTCTTACCTGTATCACGCTTCGCAAGTTCACGAGCCAATTTCACACGTTGCGCTTCACCACCTGAAAGCGTCGTCGCTGACTGACCTAAACGGATATAGCCTAGACCCACTTGAGTTAAAGTTTCTAAACGGCGGTGAATCACAGGAATGGCATCAAAGAAATGCATCGCATCTTCAACGGTCATTTCCAATACATCAGAAATGTTTTTACCCTTAAAGCCTACTTCCAAAGTTTCACGGTTATAACGCTTGCCATGACACGAATCACAAGGCACATACATATCAGGTAAGAAATGCATCGCAACCTTGATCATACCGTCACCTTCACAGGCTTCACAGCGACCACCTTTCACGTTAAACGAGAAACGACCTGCCGCATAACCACGTGCTTTCGCTTCAGGCGTTTGAGCAAAGAGTTCACGAATCGGGGTGAATAAGCCTGTATAGGTTGCAGGGTTTGAGCGCGGTGTACGACCAATTGGACTTTGGTCAATATCGACGACTTTATCGAGGAATTGTAAGCCATCAATCGAATCAAATTTTTCCGCGGTTAAAGTGGTTGCACCATTCAACTGAGTCGCAGCTAAAGGTAATAGAGTACGGTTAATCAAGGTTGATTTACCCGAACCTGATACACCTGTTACACAAGTCATTACACCTAAAGGAATGGTTAAATCGACATTCTTTAAGTTATGACCCGCAGCACCCATGAGCTTGATTTTTTCATCAGGTTTAGGTGATGGTGTACGGACTTTCGGCACTTCGATTTTGAGTTTTCCTGATAAATACTGTCCTGTGAGGGATTCTTTATTGGCCAAAATTTCTTCATAAGTGCCTTCCGCGATGACATGTCCACCATGTACACCTGCACCAGGACCAATATCAATAATATGGTCGGCAGCACGAATAGCATCTTCATCATGCTCAACCACAAGGACCGTATTGCCTAGGTCACGTAAACGAACCAAAGTTTCAAGCAGGCGGTCATTATCACGTTGATGCAAACCAATTGATGGTTCATCGAGTACGTACATCACGCCCATAAGACCTGCGCCAATTTGCGAAGCCAAACGAATACGCTGAGCTTCACCACCTGACAGCGTTTCAGCCGAACGAGATAGACTTAAATAATTCAAACCGACAGAAACTAAGAAATGTAAACGTTCACGAATTTCTTTAAAAATCTTGTCGCCAATTTCGCCCTTAGCACCTTCAAGTTGCAAATCTTGATAATAGGCTTCAGCATCACCAATCGACATTTTGGTAATCTGAGCGATAGTTTTATCTAAGATTTTCACATTACGCGAAATTTCATTCAGACGTGAACCATCACAAGCATCACATGCGGCATTAGATAAATACTGTGCTAAGTCTTCACGGACATAGTTCGACTCTGTTTCACGGTAGCGTCGCTCTAAATGAGGCAAGACTCCTTCAAAAGCTTGAACTCGAGAATGTTTACGACCACGTTCATCGATATAACTCAGGTCAATTTTTTCTTTACCTGTACCATAAAGGAATTTCTTTTTGGTATCCGCATCAAGTTCATTCCAAGGCGTATCCAGCGAAAAACCATAATGACCCGCGACTTTTTGAATCATGGTGTAATAGTAAGGACGCTGACGATCCCAACCACGAATTGCACCTTGGCTTAAAGAAACATCTTGAGAAGGTATCAGTTTATCCGCACTAAAGTGACTGCGTGTACCTAAACCATCACAGACAGGGCATGCGCCGAATGGATTGTTAAATGAGAATAAACGAGGTTCAAGTTCAGCCACAGCACGGTCACATTGCGGGCAAGAATGTTTTGCTGAGAATGTACGTTCAGGCTGTTCGTCATTCATCCATGCCAAAATTGCGATGTCACCACCTAAACGAAGTGCCGTTTCAAAGGATTCAGCAATACGGTTACCCAAATCATCGCGGACTTTAAAACGATCTACAACGACTTCGATGGTGTGTTTTTTCTTTTTATCCAGTTCAGGTGGTGAATCAATTTCAATGATTTCACCATCAACACGTGCGCGAACAAAACCTTGACCTTGCAGCTGTTCAAATAGATTGGTGTATTCACCTTTACGATCACGAACCACAGGTGCAAGAAGCATTAATGCTGTGCCTTCATCTAAGGCTTTGACTGCATCGACCATTTCCGAAACAGTTTGAGCGACCATCGGCAGGTCATGTTCAGGACAGTAGGGTGTACCGACACGTGCATATAGCAGACGAAGATAATCGTAAATTTCGGTAATTGTACCCACAGTAGAGCGTGGGTTATGACTCGTTGATTTTTGTTCAATCGCAATCGCAGGGCTTAGACCTTCAATTGAATCGACTTCAGGTTTTTCCATTTGTGATAAGAATTGACGTGCATAAGCAGATAAAGATTCCACATAGCGACGTTGACCTTCAGCATATAAGGTATCAAAAGCTAGAGATGATTTACCTGAACCTGAAAGTCCCGTAATCACCACGAACTTATCGCGTGGAATATCGAGTGACACATTTTTTAAGTTATGGGTACGTGCGCCTCGAATACGGATATGACTTTGGCTCATAAAAACATCTCGATGTTATGCAAATTGAAGGTTATATATGATAACGATTTAATTTTGTTCAAGTAGGTTTTTAATAAAATAAAACGACAAATGATGTCGGCACATTTCAAAAAGTCATCTTTCAAGCTGATAAATGCATCAAGCAGAATCAATTTTGTATTCTGCTCAGATGCGTTCGTAAGGGTGTTGAATAGAATTTTAGGCTGTAAATGGAAATATATAAGAATTATAAAAGTAGAAAAATGATTGTCGTTTAAGTGTGTGATTCATGACTCATTCGATTCACTGCTTAGCACGCATGTAAATGGCTACGCTCAAAAATAGAATCAATCTGTTCAAATGCATAATGCCGTGGAATGTCATGATGTTGACGCGCATAGAAATTCACTTCTTTTTCGAGGATTTGTAAGAAGTCGTTATATTCTTTTTCAAAATGCGGGATGGTATAAAACTCGACCTTGGGTGAGGTTAGGCATGGAAATTTGGCAATGAAATCCAACATCAATTTTTGGATATGTCGGTGGGTAAAATAAAGTAAATAGGTGGCAGCCGAGCCACAATGCGAACATCCTTTCTCTAAATAAATTTCTTCATTATTCAACCAACAGCATTGCAACGTAAAATAAGCACGAATCGCCTCTGTTCCTAAAGTATGTTGTTGCATGAGAAGCCCTCACTAATGATTAAAAATCTAATTATTCGATAATGATAATCGTTATCATTAATTGTGTTGGATTTTTCTTTATCTGTCTAGCCTTATTTTTTTAAGGATTGAAGTGGATGAAAAAATGATGAAGGGCAAATGATGGAAGTATAGGAAATCGTTCTAAAAGATTTATATATCGAATTAGGCTCAGTCGATTGATGAGACTTAAAAAAGGCTAAGCAGGACTGCTCTACTTAGCCACATGTGTTGTTTAAGCATCTCAGCTCAAGGTTTTATTAATCACTTTATTTTAGTGCATCTCTTTATTTTGTTAATCCAATCCTGTTAGTCCAAGCTGAGCCATTGTCGTTGATGGTAAGCGCTATCCCAAAATAAATATTCGAGTTCAGCACCTTTGGTATAAGCCTGATGCATTTTTTCAATCGTCTCAGCATCGGCAGTTTCGGCAACTGCATCAATGATGGCTAAGACTTTACGCACTTCTTCATTAAAATGTTCGCCAGAATAAGTATCGATCCATGCTTGAAATGGATTGTTGGGAACTGATTTTGAAACGATATCTTTGCCGACTTCGGCATAAATCCAATAACACGGGAGCAGTGAAGCCAAAACCACAGGATAACTTTCAGACCAAGCTGTAGCGGTTAAAAAAGAAGTGTAATGATGGCAAGCTGCAGTTAAAGGCGTATTTTCAAAATCAGCTTTGGTAATGCCAAATTCATGCATAAAGCCATTATGTAATTCACGCTCAACGATAATTGCTTCTTTAGCGCCTTGGCTAAATTGAATCACTGCATCAGCATCGAAAGCTTTTGCAGAACAGACTGCAAGTGCACGACCATACGCCAGTAAATAATGTGCATCTTGAATGACGTAGTGGCAAAACGCAGCTGTGTTTAAAGTGCCTTGGGCAAGCTCTTGGTTAAAAGGAAGAGCTAAGGTTTTTTGGTAGAGAGAAAGATTACGTTGCCAAACGTCTTGAGAAAAACTCATCCTTGATCCTAGATAAAGTGCATTGAAGAGAAAAACTATAGCAACAGTCCTCGACGAAGAGAAATAAATTCAATTTAGAGATTTTTTCTATTCAAAAACAATACGAAGATTTTTTGGTTTTGAAATCAAAAAAGGGTCATAATTGCGCCATAAAACAATACATAGATTTATTGCGTTTTAATTTTAGTCAATTTCAATTCTTAAAGGTCAAATTCTCATGTGGAAACATTTTGGTTTCTCTATCGTATTCACGATCGTGTGTCTTGCCTTGTCTGCTTATTGGGGCTATACCCATGGGCCAGAAGCAGGTTTAAAGACCATGTTTACGGTACTGACGATTACCGCCATTCTTGCTGTAATGGAAATTTCGTTATCATTTGACAATGCTGTTGTGAATGCATCTGTTCTGCGTCATTGGGATCATTTTTGGAAAATGCTCTTTTTGACCGTGGGTATCGTGGTTGCTGTATTTGGTATGCGTTTGATTTTCCCTATTGTCATCGTTGCTGTTACCGCAGATATGGGCTTTGTTGAAGTCATCCAACTGGCATTGAATGATCCAAAAGAATATTCAGCACGTTTAATGAATCATCATCCTGAAATTGCTGCTTTTGGTGGTGCATTCTTATTGATGGTGTTCTTAAACTTCTTCTTGGATGAGGGTAAAGATACGCATTGGTTCAAGTTCATTGAACGTCGTTTAGCAAATCTTGCGAGTGTTCCAGCACTTTCAGTATTCATCGCATTAGTTGCGCTACTTATCATGGCTGCAAATGTGGATGAAGCAAAACGCCTTGTGGTAACGATGGCGGGTATTTGGGGTATCGTGATTTACATCGGTGTTCAAGTTCTCAGTCATTTACTGGGTGGCGAGCCTGAAATTGATGAGCATGGAAATGCTGTCACTCATGATAGCAATGGTGTGCCAGCAGGGGTCGTAAAAGCAGGTATCGGTGGTTTCTTATACCTTGAAGTCCTTGATGCATCATTCAGTTTTGATGGTGTAATTGGTGCATTTGCGATTACTTCTGATGTGGTTGTGATCATGTTGGGTCTTGCGATTGGTGCGATCTTTGTACGTTCAATCACGATCTACTTGGTGGAAAAAGGCACATTGGATGCGTATATCTACCTTGAACATGGTGCTCACTATGCGATTGGTGCGCTTGCATTCATCATGATTGCAAGTGGTACAGGTCTACATGTGCCAGAAGTGGTGACAGGTTTGATCGGTGTTGCCTTCATTGTTTGGGCGATTATTGCTTCGATCCAATACAAGAAAAGACAAGCTAAGCTTAGCTAGACAAGGCTAGGTTCAATATTAAATTTGTATGGAGTTAATAATTCCAGCAGATTTAGATTAAAATAAGGGTGCAAGCAATTGCACCCTTATTTATTTTCAGATGTGTTCTTTAGATCATGACTTTATATAGTCACTTTATGCCATGATGAGACCATCAAACTTCGCCCTTGATTAGAAAGCTATAGATATGATGAATGCCTTAGAACGCCGTTCCACTTTTGC
Organism: Acinetobacter sp. CY79; assembly: GCF_059515845.1. Classification (NCBI taxonomy): domain Bacteria; kingdom Pseudomonadati; phylum Pseudomonadota; class Gammaproteobacteria; order Moraxellales; family Moraxellaceae; genus Acinetobacter; species Acinetobacter sp. CY79. The sequence continues at coordinate 10,694 of NZ_JCAKMY010000010.1, read as the reverse complement.
ATTGAGCAGTATATTTGCACTGCGAATGTTGGGCCTGTTCATGATCGTACCTGTATTTTCAGTTGCAGGGCAGTCATATCAATATGCAACCCCGGCTTTGATTGGTTTGGCCGTCGGGGTCTATGGTCTAACCCAAGCGCTGTTACAGATTCCATTTAGCCTTATTGCCGACCGTTTTAGTCGAAAGCCCTTAATCATTTTAGGATTATTGTTATTCGCTTTGGGTGGTGCAATTGCAGCGATGTCTGAAACCATTTATGGCGTGATTATTGGACGTGCCATCGCAGGGGGTGGAGCAGTTTCTGCGGTAGTGATGGCACTACTTGCTGATGTCACCCGCGAAGAAAACCGCATGAAAGCCATGGCAACCATGGGCATGAGTATTGGCGTATCCTTTGTGATTGCGTTTAGTTTAGGGCCTTGGTTAACGGGTGTGATGGGCATTTCAGGATTGTTTTGGGTGACCACGCTGATGGGATTGTTGGCGATTGGTATGGTGTTTATGGTGCCGAAAACCACACGACACCATAAGAACTTCCAACAAGGCTATCTCACACAGTTGAAACAAGTCTTGAAAATGAAGGATTTGAATCGACTCCATGTCTCGGTATTTACCCTGCATTTACTGCTTACTGCAATGTTTATTTATGTGCCTTCACAGCTGATTAACTTTGCAGATATTCCATTATCCAGTCATGGTTGGGTGTATTTACCATTGCTGGTGATCAGTCTATTCTTTGCTTTTCCAAGCATTATTTTGGCTGAAAAATATCGCAAAATGCGGGGCATATTCTTGACCGCCATTGCAGGCATTATCGCTGGCTTATTGGTGATGATTTTTGGATTTGAATCCAAATATATCTTGTTGTTGGGCTTGGGGTTATTCTTTATTGCCTTTAACGTGATGGAAGCGTTACTCCCTTCTTGGTTATCCAAAGCAGCGCCGATTCAATCCAAAGCGACAGCGATGGGAGTCAATGCCAGTGGACAATTTTTAGGGGCATTCTGTGGTGGTATTTTGGGTGGTCAACTCCTGGTTTTAAACAATACGTCGCTCGGTTGGAGCATTCTGACGGGGATTGCGATTATCTGGTTATTGATTAGTTTTGGCTTGTCTCAACCACGCTATTTATCTTCTGTTATTTTTAGTTTGCCAGACCATAAACAAACGGATGAATGGACTTCTCAATTATTGGCAATTCGTGGTATTGAAGAGGTCGTGGTGATGTCCGAGCAGCAAGTTGCATATATTAAAGTCGATAAATTGCTTATAGATGATGCAGCGCGACACGATTTAACGCTCTTGTTGGGTAAAGAGGTAGCCATTTAATGACAACTCTTATAAAGTAAAACATAGAATCGACATAGGAAGATAACAGCAAATGCGCGGCGTAAATAAAGTAATCTTAGTTGGTACATTAGGTAAAGATCCAGAAACTAAAACGTTTCAAAATGGTGGATCATTGACTCAGTTTTCAATCGCAACAAGTGAATCTTGGACGGATAAAACCAGCGGTGAACGTAAAGAACAAACTGAATGGCACCGTATTGTATTGCATAACCGTTTAGGTGAAATTGCTCAGCAATATTTACGTAAAGGTTCGAAAGTTTATATCGAAGGTTCATTGCGTACACGTCAATGGACAGATCAAAGCGGTCAAGAGCGTTACACCACAGAAATTCGTGGCGAACAAATGCAAATGCTTGATTCGAATAATCGTCAACAAAGCGACAACCAAGGTGAAGGTGGTTATCAACAACCACGCTTTAACAATAATGCCAGCAATAATAACCAATCGAATCAAGGTGGTTACGGTGGTCAACAGGGCGGTGGTTATAACAACACCCCAGTACCTCAAGGTGGCTATGGCAACAATGTGAACCAAGGTTTCCAATCACCTAAATCTCAGCAACAACCTGCGAAGCCAATGGCAACTGCGCCAGCAGATCTAGATGATGACTTACCATTCTGACACATTCTAAAGACATAGTTTTACTGTGGTGAGTCGCCTTTAAACGGGTAAATCATCATCTAAAGCCTCTGTAAATACAGAGGCTTTTTGCATTTTATCAATATTGAAGCAAAGATTTTATTTAAGAATTCGATGACAACATTAAATTTAATAGAATTACTAAATCTAAAAAAGCGATCACTTTTATAAAAAACTCCTGTTTTACCGATGTTATTTATTTTCGTATTCTAGCTTCACAGATAAGCACTCCCTAGAACGAAACAGAGGAATAGCACATGAGTTTAATCAATACTGAAATCAAACCTTTTAATGCAACTGCTTACCACAATGGTGATTTCGTTGAAGTTTCAGAGCAACAGTTTAAAGGTAAATGGTCAGTTGTATTCTTCTATCCAGCAGATTTTACATTTGTATGTCCGACTGAGTTAGGTGATTTAGCGGATAACTATGCTGAATTTCAAAAATTAGGTGTAGAGATCTATGGCGTATCTACAGATACTCACTTTACCCATAAAGCTTGGCACGATACGTCAGACGTGATTGGTAAAATCCAATACCCAATGATTGGTGATCCAACGTGGACTTTAGCTAAAAACTTCGAAGTTCTAATCGAAGCGGACGGTATGGCAGATCGTGGTACATTTGTGATTGATCCAGAAGGTAAAATCCAAATCGTTGAAATTAATGCTGGTGGTATTGGTCGTGATGCTTCTGAATTACTTCGTAAAGTGAAAGCAGCCCAATACGTGTATGCACACCCAGGTGAAGTATGTCCTGCAAAATGGAAAGAAGGCGAAGCAACTTTAGCTCCTTCAATTGATTTGGTGGGTAAAATCTAAGCGATTAACCCTTAAGCTAAACAATCTGATTTAATCGCATCATTTTTGAATGAAATGAAAAACCCAGAACAATGTTCTGGGTTTTTTTAATCGCTATATCTTTGATAAGATTTAAATCATGACTTGTCTAAATTAAATAGCCTTCATGCGTTGGTGCATAACTACGGACACCTTCAATTAAATGCTCAATCAGTTTTTCCATCACTAAACGTTGCCCTTTGCGTGAAGCATAGACCAATTGAACTGTGCCTAAATTAGAGCACCATTCAGGCAGTAAGTGAATGAGTCGACCAGCTTCAATATCTGCCTTCACGGTTAAATACGGCAGATCGGCAATGCCTAAGCCATCCAATACCGCATAATAAACACCTGCTAGATCATTACTTTTGATTCGAGGCTCGAGCAGAATTTTAATTTCATCTTGATGTTCTAAATTATGCAAATGCCAGTGATACTGGGTTTTTTGTGTACCTAAAACAATGGTTGGAAAATCATTGATTTGAGTCACATGTTCAATGGTTCGACCTTGTAATAATTCTGGACTGATCACAAGACAATGCGTGGTTTTAATCACGTCCCGCACAATGATACTTGAGTCTTCATTGACGCCAAAATTGGTGCGAATCGCCAAATCAATATCATCATGTAAAACATCGACACGGCGACTGGTCAGCTCCATTTCGACATCGACCTGTGGATGATCCTTTAGAAATTGATTCAACAGTGGGCGAATCTGATGTTCCATCATGACAGGTGGACAACTGAGTTTAATCAGACCTTTAGGCTCATTTTTTTGTTTAAGTAGTATATTTTGAGCTTGATCTGCCTGTTCGATGATTTTGCTACATTCTGCATAGAACTCTTGACCTAATGGAGTCACTTTAAAATGTCGAGTTGAACGTTGAATGAGTGTGACATTAAACTTCGCTTCAAGATCAAGAATACGGCGACTCAGTTTAGATTTGGTGATGTTGCTAATATCACTGGCAGCGCTAAAACCACCATATTTAACCACCAAATAGAAGTAGTAATAATCATCAAAAGAATGCATATATGACCTCTAAAGGGCTTAATTTGTAGTTGATCATATCATTTATAGGAAAATAAAAAAGCGACCTACAAGGCCGCCTTTTAAAAACAGATGAGATTATTTTTTTTCAGTGTTTTTGAGATAGCTTTGGATCAGGTTGCTATAGTCAGGAATATGCTGACCAAATAAAGCACCTAAACCTTCGATATCATTACGCCAATCGCGGTGTAATTCACAAGATGCACCGAACCAAGTCATCAACTGAGCGCCAGCTTGTGACATACGATCCCAAGCTGAATCACGTGTTAATGCATTGAATGTACCAGAAGCATCAGTAATTACGAATACGTCGAAATCTTCTGCTAGTGCAGACAGTGTCGGGAATGCAACACAAACCTCAGTGACTACACCCGCAATGATCAATTGTTTTTTGCCTGTTGCTTTAACGGCTTTAACGAAGTCTTCGTTATCCCAAGCATTGATTTGACCTGGACGTGCAATGTAGGGTGCATTTGGGAACATGTCCTTAAGCTCAGGAACCAATGGACCATTTGGACCGTCTTCAAAGCTTGTCGTTAAGATTGTTGGTAAGTTGAAATATTTAGCTGCCGCTGCAAGTGCTAGAACGTTGTTTTTAAATTTATCTGGATCAATATCACGAACCAAAGAAAGTAGACCTGTTTGGTGATCTACCAAAAGTACTGCTGCATTGTCTTTATCTAAACGAACGTAAGGTTTACCCATTTTGTTATTCCTCTCTCAAAGTAAATTTGAACGTCATCAAGCGAATTTAAGTGTTAAAAAACATGCTTCAATGTCGATGTGAGATTCATGTTAATGGCTAAGCATGATTCAAAATAGTACACATTCTGAGAAGAATAATCTTATAAATATGACAATCTAGTTAAGCTGATAAACTTGATAGGGAAATCATCGAGTCAATCTATCTAAAATGAAGATTGTCTTACTGTTGAGAAGCTGTATGTTGAGATAAGCCTTTTTTATGCTGAACTTAAATTCTAAAATCATTGCATGTTTAGTCCTAGAGATAGGAGTTTGAGATGAAAAGAATTATTGGTGTATACCGCAATCAACACATGCATTGGGTTGGCGATGGCTTTCCAGTGAAAAATCTATTTTCTTATGACCGTTTAGGTCAGGCAATTAGTCCTTTTTTATTGTTAGATTATGCTGCCCCTTATCACTTTAATCCGACCACTGCTCAGCATGGTGTGGGTTCACATCCACATCGTGGTTTCGAAACGGTCACCATTGCTTATCAAGGTGAAGTCACGCATAAAGACTCGTCGGGTGGCGGTGGAACGATTAAAACAGGTGATGTGCAATGGATGACTGCAGCATCTGGTATCGTGCATGAGGAGTTTCATTCACCTGAATTTGCGGAGCGTGGTGGTCTATTTGAAATGGTCCAGCTTTGGGTGAATTTACCCGCTAAAGATAAAATGTCGGCACCTAGTTATCAGGGGATTGAATCGAAAGATATTCCTGTTGTGAAATTTGCGGATGATGCAGGTCACATTCGAGTGATCGCAGGTAGCCATGCTGATCAAACAGGTCCAGCAAGTACATACAGTCCAATAAATGTTTGGGATGGCGCACTCAAAGCAGGTTTTGTTGAGCATATCCATGTTCCTGTAGATCACAACACATTGGTGGTTGTGCTTGAGGGTGAAATGCTACTCAATGGTACACAGAAGGTGATGGATAGTTCTATTGTTATGTTTGCCCGCGACAATGAGCCAACCATTCAACTTGAAGCGACTCAAGATGCTAAATTCTTAGTATTAACAGGTTTGCCATTGAATGAGCCAATTCAAGGACATGGTCCATTTGTGATGAATACCAAAGATGAAATCGTGCAAGCTTTCCATGATTTCAATGCAGGAAAATTTGGCCAAATCCCTGCATAAATTAGGATTGGTGAGTTGGATATGTCTATATTTAATGTCTAAATTGATAAAAGGTGGATTTCGATCCGCCTTTCTATTTCATATTTAATGGGATAAGCCAATCAAATAATTTAGTCAAGTCACTATATGTCAGGATAAATATTCTAAAGCGTTCAATACAAAATAGTAAAAAACCTTGCTGTATGGATATGCTTCAAAAAAGATTTGGTATTTACAGCCAATATTAAAATATGAGTGGCTGCTAAAAATTTTTAATGTTGATCATAAGCTCAATTCAAGAGATAGATTGGCGGCATGACAAAAAATGAGAAAAAAATAAAGGACCTCCATCCCACATAACGGAGGTCCTTACGCTGTAATTTCTATTTATTTTTTCCTCTATCACGCTGTTATTTTTATAGTAATGTGACATGGTTCTCATTTTATGGGCTTATGATAATGGATTAGATTCGGCTTGTAAACTGCATTTTTTAGTTTTTGGTGAAAATATCTATTTTGTTTTTAAAGAGTTTTTATCTTTAATAAAAAAATTATATATTTTATAGAGTTAGTTTTGTTTAAAAAAGCAACAATAATTTTAACAAAGGTAAATTTGATTAATTTTTAATCAATTAAAAGTGAAAATCTGGAAGTTTTTAATACCGTATTTTGAATTGGCTTCACGCATAATATTTAAAATTTTCAACTCTCGGATAATCATTTTGAAGATCGCAGTGATCGGAAGTGGCATGGCGGGACTCGCTACTGCAAGAATTCTAAAAGATGCAGGACATCAAATTACTATTTTCGAAGCCCTCCCAGGCCGTGGAATGGATAGCTATAGCTTAAACTATGAAGGTGGCAATATTGATTCACCTTTACGTGTCATGAATCCAAAGCTTTGGGAAAACACCTTAAGCTTAGCTGCCCATTTAGGGATTAAAACTTTCCCTGTTCGTACTTATATGTCATGTAGCTGGTTGTTTGAAGACAAAATAGAAACGTGGCTGACGACATCAAGAACACGTATTGGTAATTTCCCGATTATCAACAACCAGAAAGGCCTAAAGCAGTACGGTTGGCGTTTGGTGAAGGGCATGTTGCAGTTAAAAACAGCCATTAAGCAATTTTTTAAATCAGACAATCAAAATATCACGCTTGCTGAGTTTGTGGCACAAAATCACATTGAAGAAGTATTTTGGAATGGCGCTGTGATGCCGGTGCTTTATACCATCTGTACCTGTGATGCAAAAACGATTGGTGAGTGGCCTGCAAAACCATTATTGGTTTTTTTGGGACAATTGACTGACGGTGATGCATTATTACGTATCCAAGGGGGTACGCCTGCCTTGGTTGAAAAACTGATTGAAGGGATTGAACTTCGTTGTAATACACCGATTACCTTAGTTGAAGAACGTGGTGATGAGGTTTATGTGGAAACAGCGCATGGAGACTCAGCAAGTTTCGATCGCGTCGTCGTTGCAACACCAACACCTAAGATTGAAGAGTTTTTAAATAAAGCGCAATTTGCACAAGATATTGAACTTCTGAAACAGTTCAAATTCGTTACTGGTGAATTAGTGATTCATACTGATCCAATCGTGATGCCTGTACGCCGTAAAGATTGGTCAGTCCTCAGTTATATGATGGACCGTAAATTTACCAAACAGCATTTCTCTGTGTGGTTGAACTCGATTGAACCAAGCTTAGTAGGTAAATCACCTGTATTCCAAACATGGAATCCTGTGATCGATATTGATCCTAAGAAAGTGATTTCCAAGGTGACTTTGACACGTGCAGTGGTCGATACCAATACCTTAAATCTTAATCGTGAATTACAACAGCGTCATAAAGATAAAGATCGTAAAGTATTTTACTGTGGTTCTTGGTCTTGCGATGGCTTGCCTATTTTAGAATCTGCCGTGACTTCAGCAATGCATATTGGTGAAATTTTCAATGCACCATTGCCGTTTGTTGGATTAAAACCTACAGTTGAGGTTGCACCAGAGCTGGGTTATTAAACAATTCATTGTTGTGACTCAATGGTTAATTCACTGGGGTAATGAATATGAAATGGCTTCGAGTAAATCGATCTAAACAAACTCAACATAAGTATGCAATTAATGCAGCGATGTTGGGGGATCATCATGAATTTGCTTGGAGTAATTTAGGGTATTGGAATCATCCTGATGATTCTTATCCACAAGCCTGTCGCCAGCTGGCATTACACTTGGCGACAGCCGTTCATTTAAATTCAAACGATAAAATCCTAGATTTAGGCTGTGGAAAAGGTGCGAGTTTTATACTGTGGCATGCGCATTTCAGCGTTCAACACATCGAAGCAGTCGAACTACAAGCTGTATGTGTGGATAACATTCAACAAAAATTAAAACAAATTCAAGGTATTCAACTTCAACGTATCCAACAGGGTTCGTTTTTAAATTTAAAAGCCAATCATTTTGAATTTAAATTTGATGTGGTTTTATGTATAGATGCAGCATATCACTGTAATTTAAATTCATTCTTAAAGTCGGTAAGTGGCGTTTTAAATTCAAAAGCACGAATAGGCTTTCATAGCTTAATGCTGTCTGAAAAATTTCAGAGCATTTCGGTATTTCAAAAATTAAAACTGAAAGCTTTACTTAAATGTGCGGATGTCAATTTATCAGACCTGATGGATCATCAAGGTATTGAAAAAGCTTTAACAGAGCAGGGCTTTGAAAACATTCAAATCGAAAATATGAGTCAATGGGTATTGAAAGGGTTTGCAGATTACATTCAACAACGTCAATTATCTGAATCATTCAACATACAAAAAGGGCATTTAGATCGTTTTAAAATTGAAATGACTGCCAAACTGTGTCAAAAACTTTATAAAGATGGATGGGTGGACTACGTTCAGATTAGTGCAACAAAATGCGATTAATTTTAAAGGATAGAAGTGTAGAAAAAGATAGAAGTACAAAATCTATTTTATGAATGAGCTTATGAACTATTGAAGTGGATTCAGGGATTATTGTTATTAAATATTTTTTGCAGTACTTTAAAAATTAGAGCTGTAGAAACAACAAAGCCTCACTAAAAAGCGAGGCTAAGTTTAAAATGGTGCCGGCACACGGATTCGAACTGTGGACCTACTGATTACAAGTCAGTTGCTCTACCAACTGAGCTATGCCGGCAACGTTGTGTGTGAATAATAGCGAATTTCTGACAAAACGCAAGCCAAAAAACGATCACTTAATTCACTTTCTTATTTATTGTTATTATTCATTCGCTCAATTGTACTTTGTTGCATCTTTTTGGTTAGCGATTACTCAAAAAAACTTTTTTATTCTATTTAATTGTTTTATATCGACTCTTGTATTTGGTTGAATCATCGATATTTATTGTTCTTGGTTGTACTTAAAATAAAATGACTTTCAATCTATTAAGCATTTTCAAATTCGACACGATCCATATTGGGTTGAGAAATTTTTAAATGCTCAACTTGTGTTGATTTCTCAATCGTATAATGTGTTTCGTATTTCACTTGAGTTCCTGCAAATGTAGCAGAGGTCAATGTCATCATAATTACAGATGCTAATAAAGGTAATTTATTCACGCTAAATACTCTTAATGTGACTTGGTATGCATTATTATTGCAGAAGTTGATTTGTGTTGTAAACAAAAAATAAACAAATAGAGAGATAAAATTACATTTACTTTTTAAGATATTGATAATTATTAATTTTATTAAAATTTATACTGTTCATTTATATTAATAAAAATCACCATATTATGTATGAAATCTTAAAAAAATGGATCATTGTTTAGCCTAAATTAATGCAATCTTAAGCATTAGAGTGCCAATTGTGGTTTAAATGTATCTGGGCTGATGGTATGGAGAGTTTACTCGATGCTTTCGATTTTAAATAAGATTCAATGGCTGTGTTGCACAAGGGCTTGAAAGGCAGAGCTAACCTAAGTGAGCCAAATTTAAGTGACAACTTGGGTATGAGGGCGACCTAATTCTGTAAATCTGTTGAGTACTGCTACGCCTGCATGAATCTCGTTCACCTGACTAGGGAAACTCTTTGATATTAATGTATCGCCCAATAATTTGATGCAATGCATCTTGGTTTCCACCCAACTTCGACGATGATAACCAGACCACTTTTTCCAAAGGGATCTTCCTAACCGTTTGACTGTTTTCAATAACTCATTCCGCTCTATATAGCCAAAGCTACTCCTTACACTACAATGTTGTAAATAATATTTCATTGATAAATATAAAAATATTTATTTTTGAAATGTAGTGTACAACTCACATCTGGCTATAGACCTCGCTTGCTGATCTTTCCATGGTTTTGGATTCTTTCTTGGTGGAATGGTCGCATGTGCATCTCGATTTAAAATGACTTGTCGGCAGTGCTTTGTGTCATAAGCACCATCTGTATAGACTGAATGACTCTGCTCATCCAGTGGAATTTGAGCAAGTAAATCTTCGAGTACTTGTGAATCACTGACATTATTTGTGGTGAGTTGTACAGCACATACTTGAAGGGTTTCAGCATCTATAGCAATATGAAGTTTACGCCACTGGCGACGATATTCAGGCCCATGTTTCTTACACTTCCATTCGCCTTCACCTAGAAACTTCAAACCAGTAGAGTCCGTGATACGCAGTGTACTGCGCAAGGAAGTCCATCACGACTTTTTTGATAGCTAATCGCAATATCAATATGCTTTTGCCTTCTATAGCTAAAAATCCAATATGAGCTACAATAGAAAAAACACTAAGATTTAGGATCATGCCAAAAACATATAGTAGTGCTAAAAACCAACGTGTAATAATTCATTTATATATTTTAATATCAATAACTTATTATTTTTATCACGTCATATTCATGCACTACCGTTAATTTTATGTTCAAGATAAGGAAAGATAATTCAATTTATATTA